>JBBRKU010000053.1:0-8671 GCA_038231735.1 Actinomycetales bacterium
GATGACAGGTCCCCAGATGATAAAGGTCGGCTGGATCGGACTGGGCGCCATGGGCGGACCGATGGCCGTCGTGCTGGCGAAGGCCGGGCATCGGGTCACCGCCTTCGACGTTGCTCAAGGGCGCGCGGAGTCGCTGGCACAGCGGGGGATCACCCCGGCGGCGACGGCGAAGGAAGCGGTGGCGGAGGCCGACGTCGTCGCGCTGATGGTCGCCACCCCGGCCCAGGCCGACGCGGTGCTGTTCGGCGGCGACGGGCTGGCCGCCTCGCTGCGGCCGGGAACGGTCGTCCTGCTGATGGCCACGGTCGGCCCGGCCGCGGTGGTCTCGCTGGCCCAGCGGCTGGAGCAGTTCGGCGTCGACGTCGTCGACGCCCCGGTCTCCGGCGGCACCAAACGCGCCGGAACGGGGGACCTGCTGATGATGGTCAGCGGGTCCGAGCGAGCGCTCGCCGTCGTACGCCCGCTGCTGGACGTGATGGCCAGCTCCGCCCCGGTGGTGGGTCCAAAGGTGGGCGACGGCCAGAAGGTCAAGCTGGTCAACCAGCTGCTCTGCGGCGTGCACATCGCCGTCGCCGGGGAGGCGCTCGCGTTCGCCGAGGCCATGGGCCTGGACGCCAGGGCCACCTGGGAGGTGCTCCGTTCCGGCGCGGCGGCGTCCTTCATGCTCGATGACCGCGGTTCACGGATGGTCGACGACGGTACGGAGGTCCGCAGCGCGCTGGACATCTTCGTCAAGGACATGGGGCTGGTGGTGGACGCCGCACGGGAAAGCACCTATCCCGCCCCGCTGGCAGCCGCGGCGGAGCAGCTGTACCTCAGCGGACGGCGGGCCGGTCTGGGCCGCCGCGACGACTCCTCCGTGATTGAGGTCCTGCGCGGGAACCTCTCCCGCTGAGGGGTCGGAAGAATTCGGAAAACCTCTTCCTTTGAATCCATATATCCTATAGGGTCTTTGATTGTTGGCCTTAAGGTGCTGCACGCAGCCGGGCCCCCACTGTTATCGACCACAAGGAAGTGCGTTATGGGAACAGAGACAATCGCCGTCCGTCCGCGGGAATCCGCGGGCCGGCGGACCATCAAGAACCTGCGCTGGTGGATCCTGGGCTGGGCACTGCTGGCCGGCATCCTGAACTACATGGACCGCAGCGCCATCTCCATCGCTGCTCCCGACATGATCAAGCACCTCGGCCTGACCAGGACGGACATCGGCCTGCTCGGGACCGTCTTCTCCTGGGTCTACGCCTTCAGCCAGCTGCCGGCCGGATGGCTGATAGATAAGCTCGGCCCGCGGCGGATGTACTTCCTGGCTATCGCGCTGTGGAGTGTCTCCACGGCCCTGATGGCAATCGGCAGCCGGATGTGGCAGTTCATCACCTTCCGCGCCCTGCTGGGAATTACCGAAGCTCCGAACAGCCCGGCGTCGGCGAAAGTCACGGCGGAGTGGTTCCCCCGGGCGGAGCGGGCCCAAGCCACGGCCGTCTGGGACAGCGGATCGAAATGGGGACCGGCCATCGCCCCGCCCATTCTCACCGCCATCCTGCTGGCTTTCGGCTGGCAGGCCATCTTCGTCTTCCTGGGGATCCTTGGGCTGGTCCTGGCCGTGGGTTTCTTCGTCTTCTACCGTTCGCCGGAGGAGCACCGCCGGCTGGGACAGCAGGAATACGAAATGATCCAGCGGGACCGGGCAGCCGTCAGCACTTCCGGAGTTAAGGTGTCCTGGCTGGGACTGTTCAGGCACCGCCAGATCTGGGGCCTGATGGCCGGATTCTTCTGTGTTATCTGGATCTGGAACCTCTTCATCGTCTTCCTGCCCCTGTACCTGCAGCAGGCGCGCGGCGTCAGCATCGCCAACACCGGCATCCTGGCCGCCGTGCCGTACCTGGTCGCTGCAGTGATGGGCCTCACCGGCGGCTACATCATGACCCGCTATGCCCGCCGGCCCGGCATTGCGCCGCTGACGGCCAAGCGCCGCGTCATGGTGGCGGCCTCGATCGCCTCCGGCGTGCTGGTGTGCCTGGTGCCGTTCATCGGAAGCCTGGGCCTGGCCATGGTTGTGCTGAGCCTGGCCATGGGCTGCATCGCCACCATGACGTCCGCGGCCTGGGCCATGCCCAGCGATATCGTGGACACTTCCCAGGTGGCGTCTGCGGGGGCGATCATGAATTTCGGCGGCTACTTCGGCGGCGCGTTCTCACCACTGATCGCGGGCATGGTTGCCGACGCCACCGGCTCCTACACGCCCTCGTTTGTCTTGGGTGGAATCATCGCGGCGCTGGCAGCTGTGGCCTACCTGGTCCTGGTCCGGAAGCCGCTCGGAGCCAGCAATGCGTCAGGGCAGCCCGCATGAGGGGTTCGTCCGGGTTCCGGGTGGCGGTGACGGCCGATGCCGTGCGCCCGGACGGTTCCTCCATCCACGGGGATCTGCGGCTCAACCGGTTGGCCGAGCACGGCATCGACTGGGAGGTGTTGCCGGCGTACAGCGATCCCATACCGCCCGCCCAGCTGGCCGGAATTGATGCGGTGCTATCGATGGGGCATACAACGTTCGACGCCGGGACGCTGGCTCAGGCCCCCGGCCTGCGGCTGATTTCCCGCTTCGGTGCCGGCTACGAGACGATCAACCTGGACGACTGCACCCTGGCGGGGGTGGTGGTCACCAACACTCCCGTCCCGGTACGCCGGCCGCTGGCCGCGGCGGGACTGACGATGCTGCTGGCGCTGGCGCACCATTTGCTCGCCAAGGACCGGATCACCAGGACCTCGCAATGGCAGCAACGGGAGCACCACCGCGGCTCCGCTCTGGACGGGGCGGTGCTGGGCATTGTCGGCTTCGGCAGCGTCGGCGTGGAGCTGGCCAGGATGGCGGCGCCGCTCGGATTGCAGGTCGTTGGCAACAACCGCAGCGGACGCAGTCCGCAGGCCGAGGAATTGGGCGTTCAGCTGATGGGGCTCGATGAGCTGCTCCGGCGCTCCGATTATGTGGTCCTCTGCGCGGCCCTGACCCCGGAGACGGTCAACCTCATCGATGCGCGGAAACTGGAGCTGATGAAACCTTCGGCATTCCTGATCAACATCGGCCGCGGGAAGCTGGTGGATACCGCCGCGCTGCGGACGGCGCTGCGCACCGGGCGGATTGCCGGTGCCGGACTGGATGTCTTCGAACCGGAGCCGCTGGATCCGGACGACGAGCTGCTCCGGATGGAAAATGTGCTGCTGTCCCCGCACTCGCTGTGCTGGACGGAGGACTTCACCCGGGATGTCTCGCCGGCAGCTCTGGGCTCGATCATTGCGGTGGCGGCCGGGCACAGACCCGCCAATGTCCTGAACCCGGAGGTCTTTGAGACCGGGGCCTGGGCGGGAAGGAACCGGCCCCGCGCGGACAGCCTGTTCCTATAGGATTCCCTTATGTCGACACTTTCCGGGGGCCCACGGACCATCAACCGCCAGGTTCTGGCGGACCACGTCTATCAGGAACTCCTTGCCTCCCTGATGGATGGCCGGCTGGAGGCCGGTGCCGGAATCAGCATTGATGGGATGGCCCGCGAGCTGGACGTCTCTCCCACGCCTGTCCGCGAGGCGTTGGCGCGGCTGGAGTCCACCGGCATGGTCCGCCGGGTGGCGCTCAAGGGCTACCGGGTGGCGCCGTTGTTCACGACCGAGGAACTGGCCGAGCTGATGGACGCACGCCTGGTGATCGAACCGGTCAATGCCCAGCGCGCCTGCGAGCGTGTCACCCCGGAGCTGTACGCACAGCTGGAACAGTCCATCATCGACCTCAAGACCGCTCCGACCGGCCCGTCCTTTTCCGAGTTTCGGACGTACTGGGAGGCGGATGAGCGCTTCCACCGGCTGATCGCGGTGAACGCGCACAACCAGTTCCTGCTCTCCGCCTACAACGCCCTGGGCGGGCAGGTGCAGCGGTTCCGCTTCTTCGGCGGCCTGGGCGTCACGGACGCCGACCATGCCATTGCCGAGCACTCCGCAATACTGGAGGCTTTCAAGCTCGGCGACGCCGGACGGGCCAAGGAGATGATGATCGCGCATATTTCGGGAGTTAAAGAGCGCTCACAGCAGGACGTCCAGGCGCAGTCGCAGCACTGATCCGGCACATCCCGGACTGAACAACGGCTGGCCGCCCTGAACGCCGGGTGGCCAGTCCGAAGCGTCACGGCCTGTGCCCCAGTTCACAAAAACACTTGACATTCTCTCCACTATCGTAAATCCTATAGGAAACAGGATTAAGGAAAGCAGGAGCCACCATGTCATACACCGCCGAAAACTGGCCCATCTCCGCAGCGCTGCTGCAGTTCCCTGGAACGAAGCCGGATGGCAGCACCGTCCAGGATGCTCGGGCCGCAGAATGGCAGAGCGTCTTCCAGCAGGTCGCGGCCGCAGGCTTCAGCAATGTCGACCTGACCGACAGCTGGGTCCGGCCCGGAGACCTGTCCGCGGACCGCCTGGACGAGCTGGCCCAGGCGGCCGTCAACGTCGGCGTCGGGCTGCCCGCCATCTCGGCCATCCGCCGCTCCGTGATCGACGCGCGCAACTGGGAAGACAACCTGGCCTACAGCCATCGCACCATCGATGCCGCCGCCCGGCTCGGCAGCGAGGTGGTTTCGCTGGGGCTCCACCAGGCGCTCACCCCGGAACAGCAGGAACAGCTGTGGTTCTGGACCGTCGAGGGCCATCAGGATCCGGTGCGGGATAAGGAGACGTGGAACCTGGCCGTGTCCCGGTTCCAGGAGCTCGGACGGCATGCCGCCGAGGTCGGCGTCCTGCTCTCGCTGGAAATGTACGAGGACACCTACCTGGGCACCGCGGATTCGGCGGTCCAGCTGGTGCAGGACATCGGCATGGCGAACGTGGGGCTGAACCCGGACCTGGGGAACCTGATCCGCCTGCACCGCCCCATCGAGGACGTGCACGAAATGATTGCCAAAACGGTTCCCTACGCCAACTACTGGCACGTCAAGAACTATTACCGGGATGAGGACCGTGCCACTGGCACCTACTTCGCCGTTCCCGCTCCCATGGAGTCCGGGCTGATCAGCTACCGGGAGGCGTTCAACACCGCGATCTCCTTCGGCTTCCAGGGCGTCATCTGCACCGAGCATTACGGCGGCGACGGCCTCAGCGTCACCGCCGCCAACCAGGCGTACCTGCGCGGCCAGATCCTGCCGAAAACGGACGGCTACGCCCTCGGCGCAAGCCTGGTTGCCCAGGGCCGCCAGAGCGCTGCCGCCACCGCTGCCCGGTGACGATCACCGTTATTCAGCCACAAGCCGTCCCGGCGGTCCCCCAGGGACGGCGCCATCCGAGGAGGAATTCATGACGCGCATATTCGATGACCCCGCGGCCTTCGCCGACGAAGCTCTGGACGGCTTCGTCGCCGCCAACCGCAATTATGTGGCGCGGATCGACGGCGGAGTCGTCCGTTCCACCCAGACCCCAGCGGGCCAGGTTGCCCTGGTGATCGGGGGCGGCTCCGGCCACTACCCGGCGTTCGCGGGACTGGTGGGAGCCGGCATCGCGGCCGGGAGTGCCTGTGGAAACATGTTTGCCTCGCCCTCCGCCGGGCAGGTGTACCGCGTGGCCAAGGGCGCGGAGCGGGGCGGTGGGGTACTGCTCAGCTACGGCAACTACGCCGGAGACGTGCTGCATTTCGGCCAGGCGCAGGAGCGGCTCAACGCCGAGGGGATAGCTACCCGCACGGTGCTGGTCACCGACGATATTGCCAGCGCCCCGGTGACTGAAATCGACAAGCGCCGCGGGATTGCCGGGGACCTGACCGTTTTCAAGGTGGCTGGTGCCGCGGCCGAAGCCGGCCTGGACCTTGACGACGTCGAGCGGCTTGCCCGCAAGGCCAATGACCGGACCCGGTCGCTGGGCGTCGCCTTCGATGGCTGCACCCTGCCCGGAGCTGGCGAGCCGCTCTTCACCGTTCCCGCTGGCCAGCTCTCGCTCGGGCTGGGCATCCACGGCGAGCCGGGGATCTCCGAACATGAGATGCCCACTGCCTCCGAACTGGCCCAGCTGCTGGTGGAGCGGCTGCTGCAGGACAAGCCAGACGACGCCGGCACCCGTGTGGTGCCGATCCTCAACGGCCTGGGCACGGTCAAATACGAGGAGCTGTTCCTGCTCTACGGCAAGATTGAACGGCTGCTGACCGCGGCCGGGCTGGACCTGGTGGAACCGGAATGCGGTGAACTGGTGACGAGCCTTGACATGTCCGGGCTGTCCCTGACGCTGTTCTGGCTGGACGCCGAACTTGAGCGGTACTGGTCCGCTCCGGCGGACACCCCGGCCTACCGCAAGGGCAACTCCGTACCGCGGGCCCACCGGGACGCCAGGGAACTTGCCGCCGCCGAGGTGCCACTGGCCGGCGCGGCCGTGACCGCCACCGCAGCCTCGGCTGCGCTGGCCGGTGGCGCCGTCGGCGCGCTGCGGGCCACGCAGGCCGTCGTCGTCCGGCACGAGGAAGAGCTCGGCAGGCTCGACGCGATCGCTGGCGATGGGGACCACGGTATCGGTATGCGCCGGGGCGTGGACGCCGCCGTAGCCGCCGCCAGCCGGGCGCATGCTTCCGGCGCAGGGGTGCAGGAAGTGCTGGCTACGGCCGGCGAGCAGTGGTCGGAGCGGGCCGGGGGCACCTCCGGGGCACTCTGGGGCGCCGCCGTCGCCGCCGCCGGGCAGGCCTTGGGTAACCGGGATGCCTACCAGCGGGCGGATGCCGCGGCCGCCGTCAACGCGCTGCGGGATGCGATCCTGACGCTGGGCAAGGCCGAGCTGGGGGACAAGACCATGGTGGACGCCCTGATTCCGTTCGCGGCGACATTCGCCGAGGCCCTGGAAGCGGGCGCCACCGTGGCCGAGGCCGCCGCCGGGGCAGCGATCGCCGCCGGCGGGGCGGCCGAGGCAACGTCGGCGTTGAGCCCGAAGAAGGGCCGCGCCCGCCCGCTGGCGGAAAAAAGCGTCGGCCACGCGGACCCCGGGGCCGTCTCCTTCGGCCTGATCGCCGACGCCGTGGCCGCCTATCTCAAGTCTCCTGCGGAACGGCCGGGGAAAGTATCAACCAGTCAGGAGTACAGCCATGAATGAAGGATGGCGCATCGTGGTCGGCAATGACGAGGCCGGGGTGGAATACAAGAATGCTCTCCGGGACCTGCTGGAGGCCGATCCGCGCGTTGCCTCGGTGGAAGACGTGGGCGTGGGGGCCAACGACGCTACCGCCTACCCGCACCTGGCCGTCTCGGCGGCCCGCATGGTGGCCGCCGGTGAGGCCGACCGGGCGCTGCTGATCTGCGGCACCGGGCTGGGCGTGGCCATCGCCGCGAACAAAGTTCCGGGAATCCGGGCCGTGACCGCCCACGACAGCTACTCGGTGGAGCGCTCGGTGCTCAGCAACAATGCCCAGGTCCTGACCATGGGCCAGCGCGTGGTGGGCCTGGAACTGGCCAAGCGCCTGGTGTCCGAGTGGCTGGACTACCGTTTCGATGAATCATCCGCCTCCGCCGAAAAGGTAGCGGCGATCTGCTCCTACGAAGAATCCCCGGAAGGGACGCTAAGCAAATGACAGAACGCAAGATCGCCGTCGTCGGCTCCGGCTACATGGGCGGGGGCATCGCCCAGGTGCTCGCGCTCGCGGGAGCCAGGGTGGCCCTGGCGGATGTTTCCGCTGAGATAGCCCACAAGAATTATGACCGGCTGCTGGCCGAGGCCGCGGACTTCGTCGCGGACGGGCTCTTCCCGGCCGGGGCGGTGGAAACGCTCAGGATCAACCTGTGGGCCGCGCCGAACATTGAAGAGGCCGTCGCGGACGCGGAATTCATCGAGGAGGCCGTGCCGGAAGTCATCGAGATCAAGCATGCCACGCTGGCCCGGATCAGCGCCGCCGCCCGCCCCGACGGGATCATCGGCTCCAACACCTCGACCATCTCCATCGCGGACCTGGCCGTGGCCGTGGAGAATCCGGAACGGTTCCTTGGCGTGCATTTCAGCAACCCCGCGCCGTTCATCCCGGGCGTGGAGGTTATTCCGCATGCCGGCACTGCCGGGGCCACCACGCAGGCGGTGCGGGAGATCGTGGCGGAGACGGGCAAGGAGACCGCAACGGTCAAGGACGTGACCGGCTTTGTGCTCAACCGGCTGCAGTACGCGCTCTTCCACGAGGCCGCGCAGGTGGTTGAGGAGGGCATCGCGACGCCGGGGGACGTCGATACCCTGGTCCGCACCACGTTCGGATTCCGGCTGCCGTTCTTCGGCCCCTTCGCGATCGCGGATATGGCGGGACTGGACGTCTACGCATTCTGCTACAAGTCCCTGCAGACCGGCTTCCCGGAGCGCTTCGCCACGCCGAAGATCCTGCAGGACAAGGTCGACGCCGGTCAGCTGGGTACCAAGACCGGCGCCGGCTTCCTGGACGTCCCGGCGGAGCGGACGGCCGAGCTGGTCGCCTACCGCAACAAGGCCTATGTCCTGATGCAGAAGCTGGTCCAGGAGCTGGGCCCGGCACCCGTCAGCTAGGCCACGCACCTCCCTGGGCAGGGCAGCCGCACCCCACTTACATCTACCGACTTCAGGAGACCGACATGACCATCTTTCCCGCGGACCGCACCGCCATCGTCACCGGCGCCGTTTCTCCGCGCGGCATTGGCCGCGCCACCGTCAACTA
>JBBRKU010000054.1:0-8645 GCA_038231735.1 Actinomycetales bacterium
CCCAGATCGCCCTGGCCCGGCGCGAAGCCCCGGTCCGCGGGGGCCGCCTGACGGGTTTCGCCACGGCCCTGGTCGCGGAGATGCCGCACACCCTGGCCGCCCTGACCTCCGGGGTCCTGAACGAGTGGCGGGCCACGCTGGTGGTGCGCGAGACCGCGTGCCTGAGCGCCGATGACCGCCGGGCCGTGGACACGGAGATCGCCGCCGATACCGGCACCCTGGACGGGGCCTCAAACCAGGCGGTCACCAATGCGGCCCGGCGGATCGCC
Organism: Actinomycetales bacterium; assembly: GCA_038231735.1. Taxonomy (GTDB): domain Bacteria; phylum Actinomycetota; class Actinomycetes; order Actinomycetales; family Micrococcaceae; genus Arthrobacter_M. The sequence goes on from JBBRKU010000054.1 coordinate 270, forward strand.
TACCGGCTGGACCCGCACGCCGTGGTCGCCCGGGCCGGCAAGGCCGAAGCCGACCGGCATGTCAGCTGCCGCCCGGCCCCGGACACCATGGTCTACCTGACCGGGCTGCTCCCGGTCGCCTCCGGCGTCGCCGTGCAGGCCGCCCTGTCCCGGGAAGCCGATGCCCTGCGCGCGGCCGGGGACGGGCGCGGACGCGGACAGATCATGGCCGATACCCTGATCGAGCGTGTTACCGGGTCCCCGGCCGGGACCATGAACATCGAGGTCCAGCTCGTCATGACCGACCGCACCCTGTTCCAGGGCGAGAGCGAACCGGCCTACCTCCCCGGCTACGGTGTGGTCCCGGCCCAATGGGCCCGCAACCTCCTCAACAACGGCCACCAACCCAACCCGGACAAAGATGGGAACCTGAACGCGACAAGCAACGGCGCGAACGGCCCCGCAGGGCAGGCAGCCGGCCGGAACGGCCCCGGTGGGAACAGCACCGGTGGGAAGAATATGGATGCCGGGGTGGAGAAGGTCCGGGTCTGGGTGCGCCGGCTGTACACCGCCCCGGGCACCGGGCAGCTGCTCGGCACGGACTCCAGGGCCCGGTTCCTGCCTGCGGGGCTGCGCCGGATCATCCTGACCCGCGACGGCGGCACCTGCCGCATCCCGTACTGCGGGGCGCCGATCCGGCACGCCGATCACATCGTGCCCTGGCGCACCAGCAAGGAGACCAGCGAAGCCGGCTCCCAGGGTACGTGTGAACGGTGCAATCAGGTTAAGGAAGCGCCCGGCTGGTCATCGCGCCAACGCCCCGGACCCCGTCATACCGTTGAAACCCGGACCCCGACCGGCCACACCTACTACTCCACCGCGCCCCCACTGCCCGGAACCACCCTCACGCCGCCGGGCAATAGCGAACCGGACAGGATAGAGGCGGAAAGCGTCGGAAGGGACCTCAAGGATCTGCGCCGGCGCGAACACCGCCGGGCCGCCCGGAGCCGGGACGTCCACAATCGCCTGGTCGGCCTCAGGCACGCCAGCGTGGGACTGAATTCCAGATCCGTCCGCTATAGCTCTCCGAAGCCCCTTTCCACTTCAGCCCGGATCAGGTCAACGGCCCGCTTCGCGTCCGGTCCACTGGCCCTGACATGCAGCGCTTTACCTTCTCCGGCGCCCAGGGTCATGAGCATCATGACCGACTGGCCGTCAACACCGTTGATATCGATGTCCACGTCCATCGCGCCAAGCGCGCCTGCGAGAACGGCGGCCGGCCGGGCATGAAGGCCAAGGGGGTTGATGAGTGTGAGGTCGGCGGTGAGCGCGTCCTTTAACTGCCCGGCGCTGCCCATTATGTCGGAACCCGGGTCCGGCCCCGTCTTAGATGTGGTCTCCCCCGCCATCCCGGCCACCGGGGAAGCTGGCTCCGCGGCCATCATCGCCTCCGCCGTCCCGGCCACCGCCCCCGCAGCCGGGACGGCCTTCGGCTGGATGGCCGTCTCGGCTGCCCTCCGCACATCTGCCAGCGAAGCACCGGACTGCGCGGCAACGGCGGCCGCTACGGCGCCCTCCACTAACGGCGCGTCCGCCAGCTCAATCGTGTCCGGGTTCCCCACGAATTCGAGCGCCGACTCGGCGGTCATCACGGCGGACCCCAGGTCCGTCAGCACCAGCACGCCGTCCCCGGCGTCCGCAGTGGACAGGGCGTTCATGACCCGTTCCAGGCTGGTGCCGATGACGGTCCCGCCGGCCGCATCCTCGGTTCCGCCGGCGGCAACCATGGTCACATCATGAGCCATCTGCGCGGCCAGCTCCACAACACCTTGGGCCAACTTTTCGCTGTGCGAGACAACCACTAAGCCCACAGTCATCCGGCGGCCCCGGTGCCGGCGGTGTCCGCGGCCGCACGCAGCAGCAGTGCCGAGGAGGCGGCCCCCGGATCCCGGTGCCCGGCGCTTCGTTCGCCCAGGTAGCTGGCCCGGCCCTTCCTCGCGACCAGCGGATCGGTCGCAACCGCGCCATCCTCGGCCGCCTTTGCCGCCGCAGCCAGCAGCTCGGCCGGAGACGCCCCGGACTCCGCGGCGGCATCAGCGGCGTCGACCGCCGGAGTCCACGCATCGATCATCGTTTTATCGCCGGATTCCGCCTTGCCGCGCGCGACGACGCCGTCGCGTGCCGCCGTCAGTGCCGCTGCAAGGGCCGCCGAATCCAGCTCGGCGGCGTCACCGGCGGAGGTGGCCGCGCGCAGGAAAGCGGTGCCGTAGAGCGGACCTGCGGCCCCGCCGACCTTGGACATCAGCGTCATCGCGGCCAGCTTAAAAGCGGCTCCCGGTGTTTCCGGAACCGCTTCGTCCAGCTTGACCAGGATCGCCTGGAAACCGCGGTCCATGTTCTCGCCATGGTCGCCGTCGCCAATCGCGCGGTCCAGTCCGCTCAGCTCCACGTTGTGCTCGGAAATCACGGCCGCGGACCGCGTAAGCCACGCCACCGCCCACGCCGCATCCAATGTTTCAGCCATGCCAGCTTTCTCCTCTCAGATTCCCCACCGGAGTGCGGCCGTATGGACGGGTGCGTCCCATAGTTCCACCATTTCGTCGTCCAGCCGGAGCACTGAAATGGAACAGCCCTGCATTTCAAGGGCGGTGATGTAGTTGCCCACCAGGGAGCGCTCAACACTGACCCCCGCCCCTCCGAGTACTTTCACTGCGTGCCGGTACACGATGTAGAGCTCGCTCAACGGCGTGCCTCCCATGCCGTTGACGAAGAGCAGCACCTTCTCCCCCTTGTTGAGTTTGAGATCGGTCAGGATAGGCTCCAGCAGGCGGTCCGTGATGCCGTCCGCGTTTTCCATTGGAATGCGGTGCCGGCCCGGTTCGCCGTGGATTCCGATGCCGATCTCGATCTCATCCTCACCCAGCTCAAAGCTGGGCACCCCGGCATGGGGCACCGTACAGGCGGACAGCGCCACTCCCATGGTGCGGACATTGTCATTGACGCGCTGCCCGATGCCGGCGACGGCGTCCAGCGAGTCCCCGCGCTCGGCCGCCGCGCCAGCGATCTTTTCCACCAGGACGGTCCCGCCGACTCCGCGCCGGCCGGCCGTATACAGCGAGTCCTCCACCGCGACGTCGTCGTTCACCAGCACGGTACGAACTTCAACGCCCTCGGCCTGGGCCATCTCCGCCGCCGTCTCGAAGTTGAGCACGTCACCGGTGTAGTTCTTTACGATGTGGACAACGCCGGCTCCGGAATTGACCGCAAGAGTGGCCGGAATGATCTGGTCAGGGGTGGGTGAGGTGAACACGGCGCCGGGAACTGCTGCGTCCAGCATCCCCCTGCCCACGTAACCCGCGTGCAGCGGCTCGTGACCGCTGCCGCCTCCGGAAACGAGCCCTACCTTGCCGGACACGGGCGCATCCTTGCGCGTGATGTACATCGGATCCGGGTACACCGTCACCAGGTCGGCGTGGGCCTGGCCAAAGCCTTCCACAGACTCGTCCACCACGGCTTTAGGGTCATTAATGAGCTTCTTCATTGCAGGACTCCTCGCTGGCTCTGGCGGCCACAGCTTGTCCGGCGTCGCCGGAGGTGGCCACAGTTGAACCATATCCTCAGGGGCAATCCTTGGGTAGGGCCCCGGACCCGCGGGAACGACGACGGCGGGCACCTGGTTGGGTGCCCGCCGTAGCGGTACTGCCGTGGCGTACTGTCCGGCCGCTCGGGGCGGCCGTAAGGTGCTAGTCCTTCTTGAAGATGTCCTTGACGTTTTCGCCGATTTTCTTGGCGTCGGCGGCAACCTGGTCCTTCTGGCCCTCGGCCTTAAGGTCATCCCGGTCGGTTGCATCGCCGGCAGTTTCCTTGGCTTTGCCGCCCAGATGTTGGGCCTCGTTCTTGATTTTGTCATCCAGTCCCATAATCCGCTCGCTTTCCTTGTCTACGGTCAGTCTCGGCTCCGGTCAGGAGTCGACTACGTTCAGCTGAACGCAAAGCATACTTAGTATAAGCAGATCATCCGTCAGTTGGTAACTTCCAACCTCTGCGTGGGTCCGTTTCCCGTGCCGCCGTGGCCCGCACGACGCGGATGATCCGGGTCAGACTCATCGTGATGGACGCGGCAACGCTGACCGGCTTCTGCGGCGAACCGATCCGGTGATAATCGGCGGAGGCATCCTCCACAGCCACCGTTGCTGCGGTCAGAGCCTCCTCCGCGTCCTTACCGTTCCAGCTCCTGATCAGCGAGCCTGTGGCGATAAGGGCTCCGCTTAGCGACTCGCACAGTTCGGCCGGGACGGGGGTCTCCTGCGGAGTTTCCCAGATGGCGTCGGAGAGGACTTCGGTGATGTCCTGCACATGGAAGGTCACGCGTTCGAGCGCGCCGACATGGACGTAGTCCGCGCCGATGTCCCGCCTGTGGAACTTACGCCTCGGGTTGGCCCGTCGGCTCAGGTCCGCCTCCCCCACGGCCGTGCGGACGCCCTTGGCCGCATCGGACAACCGCTGCTGGCGCCTTGACCAGTCCTCGTGGTCGGGTGGCCAGGTTTCCACGATCGCCGCGCCCATGTCCTCCAGCTGCCTGGCCAGCTCCAGCCGGTCCTGTTCCAGGCTTAAAGCCGCCGCATTGAAGCGCAGCGGCGGAAAGATCAGCAGGTTCACCGCGAGTCCGATGGCCACACCCACTCCCGTCTGCACCATATAGCCCACCGAAAATGACTCGGCGTTGCTTCCCCCGATCACCAGCACGAACAGGGCTGCCATCGGTATCCAGTCCTTGCCCCCGCCTATCCGGGGTATCCCGGAGAGGATTACTCCCACTCCGATCACCACAGCAACCGAAATAGGCGAGGGCCGCCCAAGGGTCACCAGCGAAAATGCCAGCCCAACGCCTACGGCCAGACCGATCAGGCTTTGCAGCCCCTGTTTGGCCGAGCCGGCCACGGTGGGATACATGCTGATTAGCGCCCCGAATGGAGCATAGTAGGGGTAGTTGGCCGCCGGTCCGGGAATAAAGGGTGCCACGAACCAGGCGATTCCCGCGGCCAGTGCCGCCTTGCCCGCGAGTTGGAGGCGGGCTCGCGAAACTACGGCCTTGATCACGCCGGCGGCCCGGGTCCGGACCGAGGGACCGGTGGTGTCAGTTGTGCTCACTCCGTCCCCCGTAGGGGAGCCTCCACCAGATACTGACGGAAGAATTCCTCAATCCGCCGCCAGGCGTCCGCCGCGGCATCCGGGTCCGGCCCCGCCCCCAGGACCGCTTTGAGGACCGGCTGCAGCCATGCCGGCCCGCTGGGGGCGTCGTTGAGGAAGCTGTGTCCGGCCGCCGGATAGGTCTTCACATCATGGTCAATCGAGCGCGCCTCCAGTGCCGCTTCCAGGCGCGGAACCGCGCGGGCCAGGGTCCGGTCCTTGCCGCCGTAGCTACCCACCACCGGGCACGCGCCCTGCAGGACGTCGGAAACGTCCTTTGGGATCATTCCGTAGTTCACCGACGCCGCGTCAAAACCTCGGGATGCGGCAACAAGGGCGAAGCCGCCGCCCATGCAGAAGCCCAGCACGCCGATGGCGGCGTTGCAGTCCGCCCGCTCCAGCAGCCATCTTCGCGCCGCCTCGATGTCCTCGAAGGCCCGGCCCTGCCGCGAGGACAGAGCGCGGAAGGTCGCCGCCAGGCAGCGCCGCGGGCCGCCGGCGCTGAAGAGGTCCGGCATCAGCACCAAATAACCCGCGCTGGACATCCGCTCAACCTGCCGCAGCATCACTTCATCGATGGCGAACGCCTCATGGAGCATGACGACGGCGGGCCAAGGCCCGGTGCCGGTTGGCACGCCAAGGAATCCGCGCAGCTGCGCGGTGCGTCCCGGTACGGGGGCATCAATCAGCACCTGACGGATCCTCGCCTGGCCGTTGGCATGACCGCCGTCGCCTGCGGCGCCATCCGCGCTGCCACCGGCCGCGCTGCCACCGGCCGCGCCGCCCGGAGAGGCGGAGCCGTCGAGCAGCGACCGTTCCAGCCGTCGTCGTGCCTCATCCATCGCCTCGGCGCTGACGACGTAAGCCACCCCGACGGAAGCGTCCCGGGCCACGCCCTGCAGCCACACCATCGGCGGAACGCTGACCCGGCGCCGCGCCATGGCCGCGTGCAGCATCCCGACGATCTCATCGGTCGACTGACCGTCCGCCTGTGCGGCTACCTCCAGGATGGCCAGCTGGCGCCGGACGTTGCGGTGGTCCTGCGTTGGGGCATCCATGTTTGCCTTTCTTTACCGTCCCGCGTCGGGTCCTGCAGCGTCATCCTCGTGCCGGCCGCCCTGGCCTCCCTTGCCGCCCTGGCCGCCGTGGGCATCATCGGGAGCGTCCGCGCCGGATCGGGTGCCGGCACCGGCCCGGTCCGGGCCGGGCTCCGTCCCCGGATCGTGCATATCCGTTCCGGAACTATCGGACGCCGTGCGTCCGTCCGGGTTCGCTCTCCGGCTCGCATCGGGATTCGCCTCGCGGTCCGCGCCCCGGCGGGACTTGGTGTCGACATCGGGATCCATTTCATCCGCGGCCCGCACCCGCTCGTCGGCCCTCGCCCGGGCACCCTGGGCATCATCCGTGCGGGCGCCGGCCTCGCGGCGAAGATGCTCTGCATCGACTTCCGACTGCTTGGCATCCGCCTCGGCCCGGGCCGCCTTTGCATCCTTCTCCCGGGCGCTAAGCTGATCCGCCTGCGCCTTCTCGCGCATCTCACCCGCCCGATGCCGGTCCACCTCCATCTTCCGTTTGCGGCCGAAGTAGAGCACCAGTCCGATGATGATCAGTACCACGATGATGACGATGATGATCCATATGGTTGCATTCATGAGAACTGCCTCTTTCCGCTGGCCACAATAGGGATACCCTCAGTAAACCGCAGAACCTGGGCCCTGACCATGGCAACAGGGCCCGGCCGCCACAAGAGAACTACAGGTTGCGGATCATCCGGGTGTTGCCCAAAGTGTTCGGTTTGACCCGGGCCAGATCCAGGAATTCCGCCACACCTTCATCGTGCGAGCGCAGCAGCTCCGAATACACGGCCGGGTCCACCGCCGACTGGTCCGCCATGACCTGGAATCCGTATTTGCGGAAGAAGTCGACCTCAAACGTCAGGCAGAAAACCCGGCCTACGCCCAGCGCCTTCGCCTCCTCCAGCAGCTGATCCACCAGTGCATGCCCCACCCCGCGGCCGCGCCAATCCGCCGCGCTGGCCAAGGTGCGGATTTCGGCCAGATCCTCCCACATCACGTGCAGGGCGCCGCATCCCACAACCTCGCCGTCAGACTCCGCGATCAGGAACTCCTGCAGCCCCTCGTAGTAGGCCACCGTTTCCTTCGCCATCAGGATCCGCTGCTCAGCCAAGGGCGCCACCAGGCGTTTGATGGCCCCGACGTCAGCGGTGCGGGCCGGCCGGATTCGGAATGCATAAGTCACCCCGCCATTCTATGGGCGGCAGGTTCCGGCGGCGCTCACCAACCGCCGTCCTCCCCGCATTGAGTGTGGAGATCTACCCCTTCCACGCGGCGGTTTAGGGGCAGATCTCCACACTCAACGGTCGGTAGAGGAGCGTGACCAGGGTCAGGCTCCGGCCGGCAGGGCGTCCGGAACGTGGGCCTTGCTGTTGCCGGCAAAGGTGAACTTGGCGTCGTCGCCCTCGCCTTCCACATCCACCACCACGATTTCGCCGGCCTTGATCTCGCCGAAGAGGATCTTCTCGGAGAGCTGGTCCTCGATCTCGCGCTGGATGGTACGGCGCAGCGGCCGCGCACCCATGGCGGGATCGTAGCCGCGGGTGGCCAGCAGCACCTTGGCCGCGGACGTGAGCTCGATGCCCATGTCCTTGTCGTTCAGGCGCTTTTCGAGCTTGCCGACCATCAGATCCACGATCTCGATGATCTCGTCCTGGGTCAGCTGCGGGAAGACCACGACGTCGTCAACACGGTTGAGGAACTCCGGGCGGAAGTGCTGCTTGAGTTCCTCCGTGACCCGGGCGCGCATCCGGTTGTAGCCGGTCTGCGTGTCCGTGCCGGACTGGAAACCGGTGGCAACGCTCTTGGAGATATCCCGGGTACCCAGGTTGGTGGTCATGATGATGATGGTGTTCTTGAAGTCCACCACGCGTCCCTGGCTGTCCGTCAGGCGGCCGTCCTCCAGGATCTGCAGCAGCGAGTTGAACAGGTCCGCGTGGGCCTTTTCCACCTCGTCGAAGAGCACCACGGAGAACGGACGGCGGCGGACCTTCTCGGTCAGCTGCCCGCCCTCCTCGTAGCCGACGTAACCGGGAGGGGCACCGAAGAGCCGGGACACGGTGTGCTTTTCCGAGTACTCGGACATGTCCAGGGTGATCAGGGCATCCTCTTCACCGAAGAGGAATTCCGCCAG
>JBBRKU010000055.1:0-8617 GCA_038231735.1 Actinomycetales bacterium
CGGCGCTTACGGCGGCTTCCTGGTCCCTCAGCTGCTCAATGCCTCGCGAACTGCCACGGGCGGGTATGCGGCCGCGTTCTACGGCTTCGTCGCCTGCTACCTGGTCATGATGGCCGTGACCTGGTTCTGCTACCTCCGTCCCGCATCCCGGACATCGTTGGGGCACATCTGATGCCGGGACCAGGCATCGGAACATCAGGAACGGGCTCGACGGGCATGGTGGCAGCCGGCACCGACACGCACTGCCCGTACTGCGCGCTGCAATGCGCCATGACACTCACGACGGCGGCCGCGGCCAACGGCTCCGCACCATCCGCTCCGGCTTCAGCCAAGCCGGCCGGAGGAGGCCCGGCGGCGACCGCGGCGCCGGAGGTCAGCGGCCGGGAGTTCCCCACCAACCGTGGCGGGCTCTGCCGCAAGGGCTGGACCGCGACGGGCCTGCTCAACCACCCGGGCCGCATCACGGAACCGATGCTCAGGGGACACGACGGCGTGCATCGTCCAGTCAGCTGGGAGCACGCACTGCGGCGGATTACCGAGGTCGTCGTGGCCACCCGCACCGCGTTCGGACCGGACTCCATCGGTGACTTCGGCGGCGGCGGATTAACCAACGAAAAGGCGTACCAGCTGGGCAAGTTCGCCCGGCTGGCCCTGGGCACCTCGCGGATCGACTACAACGGCAGATTCTGCATGTCCTCCGCGGCGGCGGCCGGTATCCGCGCGTTCGGACTGGACCGCGGCCTGCCCTTCCCGCTGGAGGACCTCGACGCCGCCAGCACCATCCTGATGCTCGGCTCCAACGTCGCCGAGACCATGCCGCCGTTCGTCCAGCACCTCCGGGGCGCCCGGGACGCCGGTGGCCTGATCGTCGTCGATCCGCGCCGGTCCGCCACCGCGGCCTTCACGGCGGACGGCGCGGGGCTGCACCTGCAGCCCGTCCCGGGAACGGATCTGACCCTGCTGCTGGGGCTGGCCCACATCGTCATCCACGAAGGGCTCGCCGACCAGGACTTCATCGCAACGCGAACCTCCGGTTACCGGCACATCGCGCGCAGCGTGGCCTCCTGGTGGCCGGAACGCGTGCAGTCCACCACCGGCGTTCCGGCCGAATCCCTGCGCCAGGCGGCCCGGCTGCTGGCCGACGGCGCCCGTAAGGGTGGGTGCTACATCCTTACCGGGCGGGGCGTGGAACAGCATGTGGACGGTACGGATACGGCGACGGCGGCGATCAACCTGAGCCTGCTGCTGGGCCTGCCGGGGTCCGCCCGAAGCGGCTACGGCACACTCACAGGTCAGGGCAACGGACAGGGCGGCCGCGAACACGGCCAGAAGGCGGACCAGCTTCCCGGCTACCGCAAGATCACCGATCCCGCCGCCCGCGAGCATGTGGCCGCCGTCTGGGGCGTGGACCAGAGCCTTATCCCCGGACCGGGTCTCCCCGCCGTCGAGCTCCTTAACTCTCTGGGCCGCCCGGGCGGGGTGCGCTGCCTGTTTGTCCACGGTGCCAACGTCGCCGTCTCCGCCCCGGATGCGACGGCGGTGATCGCGGGACTGCGCCGGCTGGATTTCCTGGTTGTCTGCGACTTCTTCCTCTCCGAGACCGCTGCCGAGGCAGACCTGGTCCTCCCGGTGACCCAGTGGGCCGAGGAGGAAGGGACCGTGACCAACCTGGAGGGCCGGGTGCTGCGCCGCCGTCGGGCCTTGGCTCCCCCGCCCGGCGTCCGCAGCGAGCTGTGGATCATGGCGCAGCTGGCGGAGCGGCTCAACTCGCCCGGAACTTTCAGCGCTGATCCCGAGACCGTGTTCGAGGAGCTCCGGCTGGCCTCCGCCGGCGGCGTCGCGGACTATTCCGGCATCGACTACGCCCTGCTGGAGCGTGGCGAAGCGGCCTACTGGCCCTACTCTGCGGGGAGCGCCGGAACGCCGCGGCTGTTCACGGCCGGCTTTGCCCATTCCGACGGACGCGCAGTGTTCACCCCAGTAGCTCCTGCTAGGGCCGGCGGACGCCCGCCGCTTAAAGATCCGGCGGCGTGCACCAGGTCCGATCCGAAACATGCATGCAGTGCCGGCAACGCTTGCAGCGCATGCACTGCAAGCACGTTTGAAAAAGAGGTGCTCTTCGCCAACGGCACGCTGGCGCTGGCGACCGGCCGGTTGCTGGAGCATTACCAGTCCGGCGCCCAGACGCGCCGGGTCGTGGAGCTGGAGGCGGCCGCGCCGGAGGCACGGCTGCAAATCCACCCCATCACCGCCGCTGCCAACGGGATTTCCGACGGCGGGGACGTCCGGATCTGGAACCAGCGCGGTGAGGTACATGCCAGGGCCCAGCTGAGCATCGATATCCGGCCGGACACGGTCTTCCTGCCGTTCCACTTTCCGGGTGCACAAAGCGCCAACCGGCTCACCGAAGCGGCAACGGACCCCATCTCCGGGATGCCCGAGTTCAAAACCAGCGCCGTCCGGATTGAGGCCGTCCGGACAGACCAGTTCCGCGGCGACTTACGCGGCGACTTCCGGAGCGCCGGCGGGCAGCAGCTGGAACGGGAGCCAGCATGAAAGAGGAACTCACTGCGGCGGCCGGCCCCGGCAGCCCAGCCCGCCCCGGCGGCGCTCCGGAACGCGTCGTCATCGTCGGCTTTGGACCGGTGGCGGCCCGGCTGCTGGAGGAGCTGGAACCGGCTGTCGGCCGCGGATCGATCCAGGTCACCGTGATCGGCGAGGAACCGGAGGCCGCCTACAACCGCGTGCTGGTGGCAGATGTCGGCGTTGGCCGGACCACCCCGGAGGCGATCAGCCTCGCCGATCCGAAGGCCCTAAGCGCGCTCGGTGTGGATGTGCGGCTGGGCGTGCGGGTGCTCCGCGTCGACCGCGCCCGCCGGCGCGTCCTGCTCGACGGCGGCGCTGACGTGCCGTACGACCGGCTGGTGTTCGCCACCGGGTCCCGTTCGGTAGTGCCCAATCTGATCGGACTGAACGCGGATCCGGCGGCAAGGCAGATGCTGGCCGTCGGCACCTCCGGTTTTCCGCCCGGCGTCACCACCTTGCGGGACCTGCGCGACGCAGCCGTGCTGCGCGACGCCGTCGCCGGCCGGAGCCGCATCATCATCTTGGGCGGCGGAATCCTGGGGCTGGAAGCCGCGCTGGCGGCCTCCGACGAAGGAGCCGCGGTCACCGTGGTCCACCACGGTCCGCACCCGCTGGGGCGCAGCATCGATACCCCCGGCGGCTCAATGCTCGGCGCCCAGCTGCGCCGCCGTGGCGTCCGGATCGACACCAACGCCCGTTCCACCGCCGTCGAACTCGCTGCGGCGGGCGGCTCGTTCTCCGCGCTGCTGCTGGACGACGGCTCCGCGATCGACGGCGATCTGCTGGTGCTTTCCTGCGGTGTCAGGCCGCGCACCGAGCTGGCGGCGGGCGCCGGCCTGACTGCCGCCGCGGGCATTCTGGTGGACCACCGGTTGCAGGTACATCACGACGAGCGGGTGTACGCGATCGGTGACTGCGCGGAAATCCGCTGTCTGGACCCGGGCTGCGTGCCGTGCCGGCATTCCCGCGGTCCGCTGGGCCTGATCGGCCCCGGCTGGCGGCAGGCCGAATGGCTCGCCGGCCAGCTGAGCGATCTGGCGGAGCAAAGCGCTGCATCGGGAGGCGGCCAGGCCTGGACGGACATCCCCCGCGAATCACTGGCACCCGAAAACGAGCCGGTCATGCTGCTCAAGGCTCGCGGCGTGGACGTGGCGGTTGCGGGCAATGTGAGCGCCGATCCGTGGGACGACGAGCTGCTGGAGGCTGGGTCGGCGCCGGGCCGCCCGCGGCTGCAGGTGGCGCTGTGGGCGGATCCGGAACATGGCCGCTACGTCAAGATGAGCACGCGGGATGGCGTGCTGGAGGGCCTGGTCTGCATCGGCACGCCCCGCACCGCTGCCGAACTGGTGCTGCTCTTCGAGCGCGGCGCGGAACTGCCGGCGGACCGCTCAAGCCTGCTGCGGCTGGACGGCCCGGAGCAATTGTTGTCCGGCCCGGGGGCCGGAACGGGTGCGGGCGGCTCCGCGAGTACGGATCCGGAGCGCACGGTGTGCCGCTGTGCCGGGGTCAGCCGTGGAAAAATCCAGGCCGCCGTCGGCGGCGGCTGCGCGACAGTCGCACAGGTTTCCGGCAGCACCCGCGCCGGGACCGGCTGCGGCGGCTGTCACGGGGACATCAGGGAACTGATCGAGCAGCACTTCCAGCCCGCCGTCGTCTGACGAAACCGCTGATCGAGCGGGACCGGTGGTCGACCAAGGCCGGCCACGGCCGCGCGGAGACCCGCCCGCAGTGATTACACGTGCACGTGGAGCCGGCGGGCCGCTTCAGAGATAGAGCCGCTCAGCGACGGGTACACCGTGAAGGTGCTAGCCACATCATCCACGTGCAGCTTTTGCGTCACCGCGAGCGCAATCGGGAAGATCAGTTCGGAGGCCCCCGGCCCGACGACGACGCCGCCAATGACGGTGCCGGATCCCTTCCGGGCAATGATCTTGACGAAGCCGTCCTGGAAGTTGCGCATTTTGGCGCGCGCGTTGGTCTTCAGGGACAGCTTCACCACGTCGCCCTGGTAGCGGCCCGATTCCACGTCCTCCTCGGAAACGCCCACCGACGCAATTTCCGGCGAGGTGAAGATATTGGAGGAAACCTGGTTGAGCATCAACGGCCGCACCATGTCCCCCAGCAGGTGCGCAATGGCGATCCGGCCCTGCATGGCGGCAACGGAAGCGAGCGCCAGGACGCCCGTGCAGTCGCCGGCCGCGTAGACGTTCGGCGCCGTGGTGCGGGAAACGCCGTCGACCTTAATGTGGCCGCTCTCGGTGAGCACGACGCCAGCCGCCTCCAGACCGATGCCCGCGGTGTTGGGGATGGAGCCGACGCAGACCAGGCAGTGGCTGCCGGTGACCGTCCGGCCGTCGCTGAGCGTGACGACGACGCCGTCTTCGGTGCGCTCGACGGTGCTGGCGCGCGAGCGCGAGAGCACCTTCATGCCGCGGCGCTCGAACACATCCTCGAGCACCCGGGCGGCATCCGAATCCTCGCCCGGCAGCACCTGGTCGCGGCTGGAAATCAGCGTGACCTTAGAGCCCAGACCGTTGTAGGCCGAGGCGAACTCGGCGCCGGTCACGCCGGAGCCGACCACGATCAGTTCCTCGGGCAGCTCCTGCAGGCTGTAGATCTGCGCCCAGTTCAGGATCCGCTCGCCGTCCGGCTTGGCGGTGGCCAGTTCGCGCGGGTGCGCGCCGACGGAGAGCAGGATGGCGTCCGCCGTGATGGTCTCCTGGACCGCGTCGCCGGCAGGGTGCTCCGGACCGGGCTTGTGGACCGCCTCGGCCACCCGCTCCGCGGCGGTTTCCGGGGCCGGGGTGTGGGTCACTTCGATGGTGTGGTTGTCCAGCAGCCGGCCGGTGCCGAGGATGATTTTTACGCCCAGGCGCTCCAGCCCGGCCCGGATGTCCGCGGACTGCTCGCGCGCCAGCCGCAGCAGCCGCTCGTTGACCAGCTTCAGGTCCGCGCGCATCACCGGCGTGAAGTCTCCGCCGTCGACGTCGAACTTGACGCCCAGGTCGGCCGCGTCAATCATGCGTGTCATCGCGTCCGCCGTCGCGATCAGCGTCTTGGAGGGCACGACGTCGGTCAGCACGGCCGAGCCACCCAGGCCCGCCCTCTCGATGATGGTCACCTTGGCCCCCAGCGCCGCCGCGACCATGGCCGCCTCGTATCCGCCGGGGCCGCCGCCCAGGATCGCGATGCTGGGAACTGTTAACGAAGAAGAAAGATCATGTTGGCTGGTCACAGTAACTCATTCTCGCCTATCGCGGGCACCGTCACCAACCCGGTAGGTTGTTCTGATGAGCACACTTGATACCTCTCCTGCGTCCGGAACTCCCTCCGAATCCGGCTCCGCGCCGGCTCAACCGGGCGCGGCCGGATCGGAGCCCTTCGAGCTGGCCCGCAGCGCGGCCGCCTACATCGCCCGGCAGACCGGCGTCGAACGCCACGACGTAGCCCTGGTGCTGGGCTCCGGCTGGGGCGAGGCCGCGGAACTGGTCGGCGAAACCACCGCCACGCTGACCGCCTCCGAGATCCCCGGATTCTCCGCCCCCTCCGTGCAGGGGCATGTGGGCACCGTCCGTTCGGTGCTGACCGCTACCGGCAAGCGGGCGCTGGTGCTCGGGGCGCGGACCCACTTCTACGAGGGCAAGGGCGTGCGGGCCGTGGTCCACGGCGTCCGGACCGCCGCGGCCACCGGAGCCAAGACGCTGGTCCTGACCAACGGCTGCGGCGGGCTCAACGAGGTCTGGTCGCCCGGCACACCCGTGCTGATCAGCGACCACATCAACCTCACCGCCAGCTCGCCGCTGGAAGGTGCCACGTTTGTGGACCTCACCGACCTGTACTCCGCACGGCTGCGTGCCCTGGCCCGTGAGGTGGATCCGGGTCTGGATGAAGGTGTTTATGCGCAGTTCACCGGGCCGCATTACGAGACGCCCGCCGAGGTCCAGTACGCGAAGCGGATCGGCGCCGATCTGGTGGGCATGTCCACCGCACTGGAAGCGATCGCGGCGCGGCACGCCGGCATGGAGGTTTTCGGCATCTCGCTGGTGACCAACCTTGCCGCCGGCATCAGCCCGGTCCCGCTCAGCCACCAGGAGGTCCTCGAGGCCGGTCAGGCCGCGGGTCCGCGGATTTCCCGGCTGCTGGCGGACATCGTCGCGAAGCTGTAGGCTCGGCGCGGGCGCTCCGGGCTGGTCCAGCGGGCCCTCCGACGCATGCAAATCCGGTCCCGCGCCCGAGCCGGCCGCCGCCGTCGGCCCCTCCATTCCCGGTCCGGCCGGTCCTGACGCTATGTTTGTTCCATGACGCTCCCCGACGCCGGATTCCGGCAGCTTCTCGACGCCGCGCGCCAGTGGGCGGACCGGGACCCGGACCCGGCCACCACCATCGCGCTGCGCGACCTGATGGCCCGGTCCCAAGGGGATGGCCCCACGGCGCTGGATGCGCAGCAGGACCTGGCGGACAGTTTCGCTGGGACGCTGCAGTTCGGAACCGCGGGCCTGCGCGCTGCCCTGGGGCCCGGCCCCAACCGGATGAACCGGGTCGTCGTGCGCCGCGCGGCTGCCGGGCTGGCCGCATTCCTGCTGGATACGGCCGCCGGCCGCTACACCCCACGCGCCGTCGTCGGCTTTGACGCGCGGCACAACTCTGACGTCTTCGCTGCGGAAACCGCGGCCATCTTCACCGCGGTTGGCGTCGAGACGTACCTGCTGCCCGCCGCGCTGCCCACCCCGCTGCTGGCCTACGCTGTGCGCCGGCTCGGCTGCGAGGGCGGCGTGATGGTCACGGCCAGCCACAATCCGCCGCAGGACAACGGGTACAAGGTTTACCTGGGCGGCCGGGCGGTGCCGGAATCCGCCCGGGGATCACAGATCGTGGCCCCGTACGACGAGCAGATTGCCGCGAGGATTGCCTCCGTTGGAGCGCTGGAGACCATTGCCCTGGCTCCGTCCGGCTGGACCGTGGTGGACGCTTCGGGCGACGACGGAGGGCGGCGGGGCGGCGGCGGCCACGGCGCCGGCCCGCGGGATGCCAACAACGATGGCCACACCGCGATCATGCCCGGCGACGGCACGCGGGGCCTGGTGACCGGTTATGTAAAGGCCGTCTGCGCTCTGGCCGATCCGGTGCGTTTCCCTGCCCGTGACCTGAAGATTGTGCTCACGCCCATGCATGGGGTGGGCGGCGAAACGGCGGTGTCGGTGCTCAACGGCGCCGGCTTCAGCGACGTCACTCTCGTCACGGCGCAGGCGATGCCGGATCCGGATTTCCCGACGGTTTCCTTCCCGAACCCGGAGGAACCCGGCGCACTGGACCTGGCTCTGGAAACGGCCCGGCAGACCGGCGGGGACATCGTGCTGGCCAATGATCCGGATGCGGACAGGGCCGCGGTCGCCGCCGTGGACCCCTCCACCGGTGCCTGGCGGATGCTGCGCGGCGACGAGGTCGGCGCGTTGCTGGGTGCCCATCTGGTGGCCCGCTTAGCCGCCGCAGACCCCGCCAGTCAACACGGCTCCGGAAGCCGGGGCGTCTTCGCCAACTCCATCGTCTCCTCGCGGCTGCTGGCTAGGATCGCCGCCGGCAACGGCTTCGACCATGAGCACACGTTGACGGGATTCAAGTGGATCTCCCGCGTGCCGGGCCTGGTTTACGGTTACGAGGAAGCCCTGGGCTACTGTGTGGCCCCGGAACTGGTGCGGGACAAGGACGGCATCTCCGCGGGCCTGCTGATCGCGGAGATGGCCGCCACCGCGAAGGCGGCAGGCAGGACCATTTTCGACTCACTGGACGAGCTGGCGCTGCTGCACGGACTGCATGCCACCGACCAGCTCAGCGTCCGGGTGGCGGACCTGGGCCTGCTGGAGGACATGATGAACCGGCTGCGCGAGCATGCCCCGACCGCATTCGGCGGATCCGCCGTCGAAAGCATGGTGGACCTGGCCGAAGGGTCCGAATCCCTGCCTCCCACCGAGGGACTGCTATATCTGACGCGGGACCGCAGCCGTGTGATCATCCGTCCCAGCGGAACCGAGCC
>JBBRKU010000056.1:0-8614 GCA_038231735.1 Actinomycetales bacterium
GACTGGATGTACCGGGTCAACGTCCTGGGCACCATGAAAATGATCCGCTCGTTTTTGCCGGCCCTGCGTGAACACGGCGAAGGCACCGTCCTGAACCTGACCTCCACCGCCGCCCTGGGCGCCTATGAGGGCGGATCCGGCTACAACGTTGCCAAATTCGGCCAGCATGCCCTGACCGGGGCCCTGCGGCTGGAGGAAGCGGAGCACAACGTCCGTGTCATTGAGGTGGTCCCCGGCCTGGTCCGGACCGAGGAATTTGCCTTGAACCGCCTGGGCGGGGACCAAGAGGCCGCGGCGAAGGTTTACGCCGGCGTGGAGAAGCCCCTGAGCGCGGACGACGTCGCCGGTGTGGTGGCCTACGCCGTGGGGCTGCCGCACCACATCAACCTGGACCAGATCGTCATCCGCCCGGTGGCCCAGGCCTCCAACTACAAGATGATCCGCACGAACCAGTAGCGGGCCCGGCACCAAGACCAAAACCAAGATCAAGGGGTAAAGTCGCCTTTCGCGGGGTTGTCATTGACCGCTGCGGTCGGGCGCAGACAGAGTGGCCCAGACCGCGGCGTGGTCAGTTTTGGGGACGAAGACAGTGGTGAAGTCACCCGCGACGAGTCTGCCGTTGGTGAGCACGTGGTCAATGGCAACGAACGGAGGCACCGGCGCGTTTTCCGGCCAGGTGGGCAGCAGGCCCCGTCCGGTGGACTGCGCGGCATCCGTATAGCCGGCAGCGAGCAACTGGCGGAATTCATGATGGTCAAGGCTGGCATTGAAGTCGCCCAGCAAGATCACCGGATCCTCCGCGTGCCCGGTCTCGGCCAGCGTCTGCAGATCCGCCCGCCATGTCGGCGTGTGGCCGGGACGCGGGGAATCGGCGTGCACGGCCGTCATCCAGATGGGGCTGCTGCTCCACGGCACCGTCATGGACGCACGGGTCTGGTAGAAGGCACTGTCCGGAATCCTTCCGAGATCCGCGAGTGGGTACCGCGCATAGAGGCCCGCCCCGGTGCCGGACCAGTCGACGCTGAGGGCGTTAAAGGGCAGTTCAGCGGAAATGCCGGCCTTGTCCAGGGCCTCCGCCATATCCGGATTCAGCTCCACCAGGGCCAGCACATCCACCTTCTTGTCCTTGACCAGGCTCACGATGCGCGCCACGTCCGCCCTTCCGCCATCCACGTTGAGAGACATCACCGTCAGCTGGTGCTGCCCGCTGGCCGACGGACCGGCGGGAAGGAACCGCGGAGCCAGCCAGACAAGCTGGATGAGCAGGGCCAGGGCTAAGGCGCCGCTCACCGCCGCCGCCGCCTTTCCCCGGGACAGCAGCGAGACCAGCAGCGCCAGCAGGAGCAGTCCGGCTGTGTAGGGCAGCGCGGCCAGCAGCTGGATCCACGGCGTGCCGATGCCCCAAGGGACGGCCCGCGCCACCAGCAGCGCGATCGCCGGAAGTGCCAGGCAGGCAGCGGCGACTGTCCACCACGGCGTCCGCCTGGACCGTTGTGGGGTGGTGGTCAGGGGCATGGCTCCATTATTGGGCTCCGGGAGCCTGAGGGCCAGCGCCGCGCCGTCTCGCATTGGCGTAGCCGCCCGCGCGGTACTACGCCCCGAATAGCGGCCCGTGCCGGGACCCAGTAGACTTTTCCCATCAGCTTTGACCCGGCCATCACCGGTGAGCTTCCGGAAGAACGCGCAGGCAACTTCGGATTTGGCACCCAGTCCCACGACTCGGGCCGGGCCGGAGCCCCGCAGCCAGTAGACCCGGACGGGCAGGCCCGTCACAGCCGTCAATGAGCGGCCGACGCCGTCCGGCACGCAGGTATCGGAGACGTTGGTAAGTGAGGTGGTACCGCGGTATCTGTTCCGTTCTGCAGCAAGTACTTGCTCCAGGGACGGGAAGGACGCCGTCCTCGCATCCTGAATGATTTAAATATTCAACCGCTCCCACAGGATGAAGAGATGACCCAGTACCCGAAGGCAACCACCACTCCCACCAGCCCCGCAGACTCTTCCGGCACGGTTCATCACACTGCATCCACCGCCGTGCGGTTCCCGGAGATCGAGGATCGCGTCCTCAAGTACTGGACCCAGGACGGCACCTTCCAGGCGAGCATCGACAACCGTGGCTCCGCCGTTGACGGGAATGCCCCCGGCAGCAACGAGTTCGTCTTCTACGATGGCCCCCCATTCGCCAACGGGCTGCCGCATTACGGCCATCTGCTCACGGGCTACGCCAAGGACCTGGTGGGCCGTTACCAGACCCAGCGCGGCCGGCGTGTCGAGCGCCGCTTCGGCTGGGACACGCACGGGCTGCCGGCCGAGCTGGAGGCGATGAAGCAGCTGGGGATGACGGACAAAACCCAGATCGAGAACATGGGCATCGACAAGTTCAACGACGCCTGCCGAGCCTCGGTGATGAAGTACGCGGATGAGTGGAAGTCCTACGTGACGCGCCAGGCGCGGTGGGTGGACTTCGACAATGACTACAAGACCCTCAACGTTGAGTATATGGAATCCGTGCTCTGGGCGTTCAAGCAGCTGCACTCCAAGGGCCTGACGTACAACGGATACCGCGTGCTGCCGTACTGCTGGCGGGATGAGACACCGCTGTCCAACCATGAGCTGCGGATGGACGAGGACGTCTACAAGATGCGCCAGGACCAGACGGTCACGGTCACCTTCCCGATCAAGGCGGGGGAGTCTGCCGTCTCCCAGCAGCTGGCCGGCGTCTGCGCGTTGGCCTGGACCACCACGCCCTGGACGCTGCCGACCAACCTGGCCCTCGCCGTCGGACCGCAGATCAGCTACGTCGTTGTGCCCGCTGGCCCCCACGGCACGCTGCTCGGACCGGTCTCGCTCCCCGATCCGGTGGTCGACCAAACGAGCGCCAGCGAGCGCCTGGAGACCAGGCGCTTCCTGATCGCCTCCGACCTCCTCGGTGCCTACGCCAAGGACCTGGGCTACGGTGATGGAGCCGACGGCGGAGCTGCCGCGGCGGAGGCGGTCGAGGCCTCCTACCTGGGCGCCGAGCTTGCCGGCCTGGAATACCTTCCGCTGTGGGACTACTTCGAGGATACCGAAAAGTACGGCACCGCGAACGCCTGGCGGATCCTGGTGGCGGATTACGTCACGACGACGGACGGCACCGGAATCGTGCACCAGGCGCCGGCCTATGGTGAGGATGACCAGAGGGTCTGCGAGGAGGCCGGCATCCCGGTGGTGCTCTCCATCGATGAGGGTGCCCGCTTCCTGCCGCTGTTCGCTACCGGTGAGCTGGCGGAGATCGCCGGGCTGCAGGTCTTCGACGCGAACAAGCCGATCACCCGGGTGCTGCGCGCCAACGGCCGGCTGGTGCGGCAGGCCAGCTACGAGCACAGCTACCCGCACTGCTGGCGCTGCCGCAACCCGCTGATCTACCGCGCGGTCTCCTCCTGGTACGTGGAGGTGACCAAGGTCCGCGACCGGATGGTGGAGCTGAACCAGGAGATCAACTGGATCCCGGGCAACGTCAAGGACGGCCAGTTCGGCAAGTGGCTGGCCAACGCCCGGGACTGGTCCATCAGCCGCAACCGCTACTGGGGCAGCCCCATTCCGGTCTGGCAGTCCAATGATCCCGACTACCCGCGCACCGACGTGTACGGCTCGCTGGCGGAGCTGCAGGCGGACTTCGGCCGGCTGCCGCTGAACAAGACCGGCCAGGTGGACCTGCACCGGCCGTTCATCGACGAGCTGACCCGGCCCAATCCGGATGACCCGCGCAGCCCCCAAGAGGGCCAGTCCACGATGCGCCGGGTGGAGGATGTGCTGGACGTCTGGTTCGACTCCGGCTCCATGCCGTACGGCCAGGTGCACTACCCGTTTGAAAACGAGGAATGGTTCAACACGCACAACCCGGCGGACTTCATCGTGGAGTACATCGGGCAGACCCGCGGCTGGTTCTACATGCTTCACATCCTCTCCACCGCGCTCTTTGACCGGCCGGCGTTCCGCAATGTCATCAGCCACGGCATTGTGCTGGGCTCGGATGGGCAGAAGATGTCCAAGAGCCTGAACAACTACCCGGACGTCTCCGAGGTGCTCGACCGCGACGGCTCCGATGCGATGCGCTGGTTCCTGATGTCCAGCCCCATCCTGCGCGGCGGGAACCTGATCGTCACCGAACAGGGCATCCGCGACGGCGTCCGCCAGGTGATCCTGCCGCTGTGGAACGTGTACAGCTTCTTCACGCTCTACGCCAACGCGGCCACCGGAGGTGGTGCGAGCCCCGGCGGCTACGAGGCGAAGCTGCGTTACGAGGGCTACACGGACACGCTGGATGAGTACCTGCTGGCCAACACCGGGGACCTGGTCCGCAACACGACGGCGCTGCTGGACAGCTATGACATCTCCGGTGCCTGCGATGAGCTGCGCAGCTACCTGGACATGCTGACCAACTGGTATGTCCGGCGCAGCCGCCAGCGGTTTTTTGACGAAAGCCACGACGCCTTCGACGCGTTGTACACCGCACTGGAGGCGGTCTGCCGGGTGGACGCGCCGCTGCTGCCGCTGATCGGCGAGGAGATCTGGCGCGGGCTCACCGGCGGCCGGTCCGTGCACCTGGCGGACTGGCCGGATGCCTCGCTGTTTGGCTCCAACCCGGAGCTGGTGGAGCAGATGAACCGCACGCAGCAGATCTGCTCGGTCGGCTCCAGCCTGCGCAAGGCCGCGAAGCTGCGGGTGCGGCTGCCGCTGCAGGAACTGACCGTCGTCGCGCCCGGGGCGGAGACGCTGGAAGGCCTTGCCGCCGTCGTCGCCGACGAGCTGAACATCCGCTCGGTCCGCCTGGTGGACACCGCCCATGCCTCGCCGGAGCAGTTCGGCATCGAGCAGAAGCTGGTGGTCAACGCCCGCGCCGCCGGCCCGCGGCTGGGCAAGGACGTGCAGGCGGCCATCAGGGGGGCCAAGTCCGGCGACTGGGTCATCGGCCAGGACGGCAACGTCACCGCCGGCGGACTGCTGTTGGAACCGCAGGAATACACCCTGGAGACGGTGGTGGCCGGTTCCTCGGAGGGCGACGGCGGATCCTCCAAGGCGGTGGCGGTGCTGCCCGGCGGCGGCTTCGTAGTGCTCAATACGGAGGTCACCCCCGAGCTGGAGGCGGAGGGTGTGGCCCGGGACATGGTCCGCGCCATCCAGCAGGCACGCAAGGACGCCGGTCTTCACGTCAGCGACCGGATCCTGACCATCGTGAGCGGGCCGCAGGAGGTCATCGACGCGCTGCACTCGAACGCGGAACTGGTCAAGGCGGAAACCCTGTCCGTGCGGCTGGAATATGTACCCGGTGATGTGGACATCACCGTCACTGTTGAACGGACCGTAGCCTGATGAATGGACATGTTGTGGATCACGACGAATTCTCCGTCGAAAGCGTTTATGCCGAGCTGCTGGGCCGGGCCCCGGAGAACAAAATGGAGCCGCGGCTGGCCCCGCTGTTCCGTGCGATGGATGTGCTGGGGGAGCCGAACAAGGCCTTCCCGATCATCCATGTGACCGGCACCAACGGCAAGACCTCCACTGCGCGGATGATCGAATCCGGGCTGCGGGCGCACGGGCTGAGCACCGGCCGCTACACCAGCCCGCACCTGTCCAAGGTCACCGAGCGGATCAGCATTGACGGCGAGCCCGTCCCCGATGAAACCTTCGTGCGGATCTGGGACGAAATCAGGCCGTACCTGCTACTGGTGGACGGCGAACTGGAGGCGGAAGGCCAGCCCCGGCTGACGTATTTCGAGTGCCTGACCATCCTGGCCTTCGCCGTCTTTGCCGACGAGCCGGTGGATGCCGCCGTGATGGAAGTGGGTCTGGGGGGTATCACCGATGCCACCAACGTCGGCGACGGCCAGGTGGCCGTGGTGACGCCGATTTCGCTGGACCATACCGAACTGCTCGGCGAGAGCACCAGGGACATCGCACGCGAGAAGGCGGGCATCATCAAGGAAGGTGCGTTCCTGGTCAGCGCCGCCCAGCCGGTGGATGCTGCCCAGGTCCTGCTGGAAACGGCGCGGGAGAAGCACGCGGAGTTCCGGTTCGCCGGCGTCGAATTCGGCGTCGAGTCCCGCTCGGTGGCCGTCGGCGGCCAGCTGGTGACTATCCAGGGCCTCGCGGGCCGGTATCCGGACCTCGTGCTGCCGCTGCATGGGGCGCACCAGGCGGAGAATGCCGCGGTCGCGCTGGCCGCCCTGGAGGCCTTCTTCGGCGGGGGAACCAAGGAACTGGACATCGACATCGTCCGGGAGGCCTTCGAAAAGATCACCTCCCCGGGGCGGCTGGAGGTCCTGCGCACGGCCCCGACCGTCGTCGTCGACGCCGGGCACAATCCGGAGGGCATCCGGGTCAGCGCCGAGGCGCTGCAGGAGGCGTTCAGCTTCGGCAAGCTGGTGCTGGTGCTGGGCGTGCTGCGCGACAAGGACGCGGAGGGGATTCTGCGCCAGCTCAAGGAGTCCTTTGGCGAGATGGCGGAGGAAATCTGCCTGACCCAGTCCAATTCACCCCGGGCCCTGCCGGCCGCCGAACTCGCCGAGCTGGCCGTGGACCTGGGCTGGGGCGAGGAGAACGTGCATCTGGCCGAGAAGCTGGACGATGCGATTGAATGGGCCATTGAGCGGGCCGAAAGCAACTATGACCTGGCGGGCGGGGTGCTGATCACTGGCTCCATCACGGTGGTGGCGGAGGCCCGCATCCTGCTGGGCCGGCCCAACGCGGACACGGAAGGGGCCTGAGCCCATGGCACGGATGACCAAGGCGCAGCGCGAGTGGCGGCCGGGTATGGCCAGGAAA
Source organism: Actinomycetales bacterium (assembly GCA_038231735.1). Classification (GTDB taxonomy): domain Bacteria; phylum Actinomycetota; class Actinomycetes; order Actinomycetales; family Micrococcaceae; genus Arthrobacter_M. Next base: position 6,808 of record JBBRKU010000056.1, read on the forward strand.
CGCCGCTCCATCCGGGTGATGTTCGCCTCCACAGTGCTGGGGCTGGAGGCCTTCGTCGCCTTCTTCGCCACGCTGGTGGTTTTCGGCCTGCGCTCCCGGGACTTCCCACAGCCGGTGATCCTCATTGCCGGGATAGTGCTCAGCGTGGTGCTGATTGTGGCCTGTGCTTTCCTGACGAGGAAATGGGGCCCGGCGCTGGGCTGGGTGTTGCAGCTGGTGCTGATCGCCACCGGGTTCCTGGAACCGATGATGTTCGTGATCGGCGTGCTGTTTGCACTGGCATGGTGGTACGCGCTGCGGGTGGGCTGGCGGCTCGACCGCGAAAACGCCCAGCGCGACAGGGAACAGGCCGCGTTTGATGCGGCGCACGGTGGCGCTGCGCGGGCCGGGTCCGGTCCAGCGCCCGGCCCTGCTGCGCAGCCCGGGGCCGGATCGCAACCCGGTGAGGCTGCGCGGGAAGAATAGCCGCATCTCCAGCCCGTAGACTGACTGGGGAACCCCGCAAATCAACGATTATGGAGCAACTGTGAGCACTGAGCGCACTCTTGTACTGGTCAAGCCCGACGGCGTGACCCGCAACCTGACCGGCGCCATCCTGGCCCGCATCGAGGCCAAAGGCTACACGCTGGTCGAGCTGAAGAAGACCGACGCCACCCGTGGCCAGCTGGAGCAGCACTACGAGGAGCACGTCGGCAAGCCGTTCTACGAGCCGCTGGTGGACTTCATGCTCAGCGGCCCCGTGGTCGCGGCGATTTTCGAGGGGGAGCGCGTGATTGAAGGCTTCCGCTCGATGGCCGGCACCACGGATCCGACGACGGCGGCCCCGGGCACGATCCGCGGCGACTTTGGCCGCGACTGGGGGCTGAAAGTACAGCAGAACCTGGTCCACGGCTCCGACTCGGCCGAATCCGCCGACCGCGAGATCGCCATCTGGTTCAGCTGACCCCCCCGCTTTGGTCTCGGCTGCTGGAGCTTGACCGAGGGGCGCCTCTCCTACCCGGAGAGGCGCCCCTTGACATCGGTGCTCCGGATCAGCCGGCGCCCCCGCCGATGAACAGGTTAATAAAGCGGAAGAAGATGCTGGCAATCACAGCCAGATACAGCAATCCAACGATGGTCCAGGCCCAGTCGGCAAGGAACTTGGTCAGTGCCGGCGGAGCCGGAATAACCCCGTGCTGCAGGTTGCGGACCGTGGTCCAGATGAACAGCGGGATCATCATCGCCCAGACAACCATGCAGTAGGGGCAGAGGATTCCGATCACGTACAACGCCTGGAACCAGAGCCAGCAGATCATCGCCATGCCCAGCGTGACGCCAGTCTGCAGACCTATCCAGTATGAACGCCCGAATCGCGCCCCGGCCAGCATCGCCATGCCCGTAGTGATGATGACGGCGAAGGCAAAAAGGCCAATCAGCGGATTCGGGAATCCGAAGATTTCCGCCTGGTGGGTCTTCATAACCGAGCCGCAGGACACCCAGACATTCAGGTCGCAGTTAGTGACCGCATTGGGGTTCTTGTACAGTTCCAGCCGGTCCAGCACCAGCGCGCCCGATGCGAGCCAGGAAACGATGCCGGTAATGACAAGGAGCCAGGCGTAAGGCTTCTGCCGGGTCATCGGGTGCGGGCGGGACTCGTCCTGGATCCCGCTCGGCCGGTTGTTCACGTGGCCCGGCTCCATCCCCGGCACGGCCTTCCCTGCGGGCACCTGTGCCGGCTGCGCATCGCGGTTGTCCGCAAAGGTGCTGCCTGAAGAGATTTTGCGCCGTGCCATTTTCACCTTTTCCATCGGGGGCGGATCTGACCCGA
>JBBRKU010000057.1:0-8567 GCA_038231735.1 Actinomycetales bacterium
GTGATCACCTGGGGCTGGGGCTACGTAGCCCCGGCGCTGGTGGGTGTGGTGCTGGCCGTGCTGGGGCTGGGGATTGCCGGTCTCAGCGGGCTGGTTGATGCCCGACGCCGGCGTTCCCGGGTTGCGCTGGAGATGTCGCCGACGTCATAGCCGGCACGGCGTCGGCGGCGCGGGCGGCGTCCGCTCCAGGCGTCGCCGACGTCCTGGCCGCTCCCCCGAGGACTTGCGACGGCCACGGCGCCGCAATGCGTAGTTGCGCCGTCAGTGCGGGTCGGGGACGCCGTCGTCGGGCGCCGTCTGGGACGCCGCGGACGCCTCCGAGGCCCTGGCGGCCGAAAAAATGTCCGGCTCCAGGTACATGACCTTCGCCGCGGGGACCGCCGCGCGGACCCGCCGCTCCGCCGCGTCGATGGCGCGGGCAATCTGGGCACCGGTATCCGCGGTTTCGACCGCGATCTTCGCCGCGACCAGCAACTCCTCCGGGCCCAGATGCATGGTCCTGAGGTGGATAATACGGCTCACGCCTGGGCCGACCAGGGCGGCCTCGATGGCCCGCACGTCCGCGGAGGTGGCGGATTCGCCCAGCAGCAGGGACTTGGTCTCCGCCGCAAGGATGACGGCGACGCACACCAGCAGCAGTCCGATCATCGCGGTGGCGGCGGCGTCCCAGAGCCCATTGCCGGTGGCCAGCGTCATGGAGACGCCGATCAGGGCGAAAACCAGCCCGGCCAGGGCGGCGGTGTCCTCCAGCAGCACCACGGGAAGTTCGGGGGCCTTGGCGGTCCGGATGAACTGCGACCAGCTCTGCCGCCCGCGCGTCACGTTGGATTCCTTGATGGCCGTCCGGAACGAATACCCTTCCAGCAGGATGGAAGCCACCAGGACGGCCAGCGGCACCCAGGCCCACGCCGGCTCGATGCCGTGCGGATCATGCCATTTCTGGTACGCCTCGAACAGCGCGAAGAGGCCGCCGATGCTGAAGAGCACGATCGAGACGATGAAGGCGTAGATGTAACGTTCCCGCCCGTAGCCGAAGGGATGCTCCGCGCTGGCCTGGCGGGATGCCCGCTTGCCTCCCACCAGGAGGAGCAGCTGGTTGCCGGAATCGGCCACGGAGTGGATCGACTCGGCCAGCATCGAGGACGAAAAGGTGAGCAGAAATGCGACAAATTTCAGCACGGCTATGGATAGATTCGCTGCAAGCGCCGCGATGATCGCTTTGCTTCCTCCCCCGGCAGACACGGTGGCACCCTTCAGTTTTTGCTTCCTTCGCCCGGCAGTTCCTCGGCGGCGAATAAGCGCGACGATATTCCCCCAGTAACCGTACCGTCCGGCCGCTTCGACGACCAACACCGCCCGTTCGCTCGGGCCACCGACACGCCGGCCGAACATAGTAAGCGTACTGTGTGTGCGGGTGCGTCAGTGATATTCTCAAACCGTAAGCTGACCTGAAGGAGGAGTCATGGGTTTCATCGGATGGATCATTCTCGGCCTTATTGTTGGTGCAATTGTTAAGGCGATCATGCCTGGCAGAGTTGGTGGCGGTTGGATCACCAGTCTGGTTCTGGGCGTGGTTGGAGCCATTGTGGGCGGCTGGATCGGTGACTTGCTCTTCGGTTCAGGCAAAATGGAATTCTGGAACCTCGGCTCCTGGATTCTCGCCATTGTCGGTGGCTTGGTGGTGGCTGGCATCTACGGTGCCGTCACCGGCCGGCGCAGGAACGCCTAGCTTCTGAAGCGACAGTAAGTAACGGCATGTAATCAGCTCACAAGGAAGGGCCGGTGCCTTTGGGCGCCGGCCCTTTTTGCGCGCTCACGTTCTTTGCGCACTCAGGCCGGGCCTGCTCAGGCCTGGCCGCGCCGCTGGGCGCGGGCGCTGGCATACAGACAGACGGTGGCAGCCGTGCCAAGGTTCAGGCTCTCGGCGGAGCCGTAGACCGGAACGGCCACCCGGTGGTCGGCCAGCATGAGCTCTTCCTCGGACAGGCCCTGCGCCTCGTTGCCGAACAGCCAGGCCGTCGGATTCTCCAGCTCGTACTGGGATTCGGGCACTTCCTGCTCGAAGCTGCGGGCGGCGCTCTCGTCCTGGAGCGCGTCCAGGTTCAGATGCCCGTAGCCGTCGGCCGCCAGCACGCCCATTCCGGCGGCCTTGCAGTGCGCGGCGAGCTCCGCCACGTCGACGCCAACGACGACGGGCAGGTGGAACAGGGAGCCGACGGTGGAGCGGACGGACTTGGGGTTGTAGATATCGACGCTGGAGGTGGTGAAGACCACGGCGTCGGCCCCGGCCGCGTCCGCAGCGCGCAGCACCGTGCCGGCATTGCCCGGGTCCCGGACCTGGCACATGACGGCGATCAGCTTCGGTTTGCGGGCCAGCACCTCATCGAGCGGAACGTCAACGTAGTTGCACACGGCGATGATCCCCTGCGGCGTCACGGTATCCGTCATGGCTTCCAGCACCAGTTCGCTGGCGACCCGGATGTGCAGCCGGCTCACGGGGTCTTCGGCCAGATCCAGCATCTCCGGATACCGCTTGAGGCACTCCAGGTTCGCGTACACCTCCGCCACCACGGCGGTGCCGCCGGCGGCCAGGCATTCGCGGTGCGCCAGCAGCGCCTCCCGTACTGCCTGCGGCCCCTCGGCCAGGAACTGGCGGCGCTTTAAACGAACCGGGCGCCCGGCCAGCTTCGCAACGTCCCGCACCCGATCGGCTCGGGGATTGGTCATTGCGGTGGCTGGCGGGCGCCCGTCGTCATTCATTCTAGGACTGTAGCAGTCTTGGACTGCTCTCCCGGAATTGGTGCTACTTGGCTACCGGAGCGGAGGTGTCCGCGGGCAGAGCCGCCTTGGCCAGCTTGACCAGACCGGTGAACGCGGCAGCGTCATTGACGGCCAGGTCGGCCAGCATGCGGCGGTCAACCTCGATCTCGGCGGCCTTCAGGCCCTGGATCAGGCGGTTGTAGGTCAGGCCGTTGGCGCGGGATGCAGCGTTGATGCGCTGGATCCACAGGCGGCGGAAGTCGCCCTTGCGCTTGCGGCGGTCGCCGTAGCTGTACACAAACGAGTGCAGCAGCTGTTCCTTGGCCTTGCGGTACAGGCGCGAACGCTGTCCGCGGTAGCCTTTTGCGCGCTCAAGAATTACCCGACGCTTCTTATGGGCGTTTACCGCCCGCTTCACACGTGCCACGTGCGTACTCCTTCAAATTCTTCATCCCAAGCCAAACATGCCTGAGAAGGCTTTTTGTGGTGCCCCCGGACTGATGCCAGCCCGGCGGCGTATTGACTGTGGGGTTAGATGCCGAGCATCTTGCGGATGTTCCTGGCGTCCGCCGGGGCAACAATCCTGTCGCCGGCAAGGCGACGGGTCAGCCGCGAGGACTTGTGCTCCAGGTAGTGGCGGCGGTTGGCCTGCTGGCGCTTGAGCTTGCCGCTTCCGGTCAGCTTGAAGCGCTTCTTCGCTCCACTGTGTGTCTTCATCTTCGGCATGGGAACCGATCTCCTTACGTATCCACCGGCGCTGCCTGTGGTTCTCTTGCAGCGACCGGTCGGGTCACTGGCTGGTGTACTTCACTGCCCCGCGGGGCCGCTGCCCTACTCGGCTGAGTCTGGCGCGCTCTGGCTGGACGCGCCCTTGGCGGCACCCGTCCGGCCAGCAGGTTTGGTGGTGGCAGCAGACTTCGCTGCCGGTTTGGCCGCAGGTTTTGCGGCCGGTTTGGCCAGCGGCTTGGGGACCGGCTTCGGCATCGGCGTCGGCTTTGCAGCCACCGCTGGCCTGGGAGCCGCGGCAGGCTGGGCCGGCGCTGCGGCCGGGCTTGCTGCTGCCGCAGGCCTGGTCTCGGCCGTTGCGGCTGGCCGGGCGTGTGCCGTCGCCGGCTTGGTCGCCGCTGCGGCTGGCCGCGTCGGTGCCGTCGCGGGTCTGGTCTCCGCTGTTGCGCGCCTGGCGGCCGACGACGCCGGCTTAGTCGCCGCCGTCGCAGGCTGGGCTGCGGCGGTTACAGGCTTAGCCGCGGCCGGCTTCTCCGCGGCAGGGGCCGCGGCCAGCTCTGCGGCGGCCGGTTCAGTCGTTGCCGGTACCGTCGCGGCCGGCACTCCAACGGCCGGCTCGGTCGCGGCCTTACGGGTCAGGTCGCCCAGGCCGTCGGGCAGCAGGTCAGCGAGGCTCTGCGTCATCGGCGCCTTATTGTCCTGGTCCACGTCGACGCGCTCCTTGCCGGAAGCGACGGCCTCATTCTTGGCCTTGTCGTCCGCCCGCTGGGCGGCGCGGCGGGCCTCGGCCTTGGCCTCGGCCTTGTTCTTCAGCGGCCCGATCACCATGACCATGTTCCGGCCGTCGATGCGCGGAGTGGACTCCACCGCACCGACGTCGGCAACGTCGTCGGCGAAGCGCTGGAGCAGGCGGATACCCATCTCCGGACGCTGCTGCTCACGGCCGCGGAACTGGATCATGGCCTTGACCTTGTCCCCGGCGCCGAGGAAGCGGATGGCGTGGCCGCGCTTGGTCTCGTAGTCGTGGGTGTCGATCTTGAGGCGGAAGCGGATTTCCTTCAGAACGGTGTTCGTCTGGTTCTTCCGCGCCTCACGGGCCTTAACAGCAGCTTCATACTTATACTTGCCAAAATCCATGAGTTTGCACACCGGTGGCTTGGCCAGCGGTGCTACCTCAACAAGATCCAGGTCCGACTCAGCAGCCAGGCGCAGAGCGTCCTCAATACGGACGATGCCAACCTGCTCACCTGCTGGTCCTACCAACCGCACCTCGGGGACGCGGATCCGATCGTTGATTCGTGGCTCGCTAATGTGTGACTCCTGTTTGATTCCATGAGGGTGTTCATGATTTCCGAAACCACCAGAAATAGGAGAAGGCCCCCGACTGCTGGTGCAATCGAAGGCCTCAATGAACGGCGGCCGGGACGTCCCATCCGGGACTTCCACTGCCTGCCCCGTGGGGCGGCTGGCAACCTGTACCCGGGTAACTCCAGCAGCCTTGCGGCGTTACGCTGGGTCGACGGGTGGGAGAGAGCTCCGCTTGCAAACTGAACGTCGCGTTACAACGAGCTATGTTTCAACGAGCCGTGTTTCAACAAGCAATGTTTCAACAAGCAGCGTTTCAACAAGCAGCGTTGTAACGACATTCAGTCGGTCTGTGACAAGCTTACCAGTATGAGCAGCTCTGATAGCAATCCGATATCCGCAGCAACCCGCCACCGCTTTGAAGCCCCCACCGCCCCGTCCACCCCGGCCGCGGACAGCGCACCGCAGACGGGTGCGCTGGCCGGCTCAGGCCAGCATCTGCGCGACATAGCCGAGGTCCCCGCCGTCGAGGTTATTACGACGGCGGCCGTGCATCTGATGAGCGCCGCGGCGGTCAAATGCGGGCTGGCCGACGGCCCGGATGCCGAGGAACTCAAGGACCTGGACGAGGCCCGCAAGCTGATCACCGCGCTGGCCGGGTTTGTTACCGCGGCCGCGCCGGAAATAGGCAGCCAGCACGCCGGCCCCTTGCGCGACGGCCTGCGGTCGCTGCAGCTGGCCTTCCGGGAGGCCTCCCTGATTCCCGATGCCCCGGGCAAGGGGCCGGGGGAAAAGTTCACCGGCGCCGTCAACTAGTCCCGTCCGCTGGTCGCCGTCAACTGGTCACCGGTTTCCCTATCCCACCGGCTCCCCAACCCGGCCCACTCAACCCGCTGATTGCACACTTCGCGCCCGTGTTGTCGGGCAGCATGGGCGCCAAGTGTCCTCTCAACCTTCAGGACAGGAGCGAGCCATGGCACATCATCTGGTTCTTGGTACCGGTCAGATCGGCTCCCATCTGACCGGTTCACTGACTGCCCGGGGTGACACGGTCACCGTGGGTAGCCGCCGCGGCGCCTCCGTCCCCGGGGCTCGGGCGCTGCGTCTTGACGCCTCGGACGCCGCGGATGTCACCGTCGCTGCGGCCGGTGCGGACACCATCTTCGTCTGCACCAACCCGCCCTACGACAAGTGGACCGAGCAATGGCCGCCCATCGGCACCGCAATTATTGAGGCTGCCCGCCGAACCGGGGCCAAGGTTGTCCTGATGGGAAACCTCTACGGTTACGGTCCGCCACAGGGACCCATGACGGCGCAGACGCCGATGGCGGCCACGGAAACCAAGGGCCGCGTGCGGGTCCAGCTCTGGCAGCGCTTCCTGGATGCCCATAACCGCGGTGACCTCCGTGCCGCCGAGGTCCGGGCCAGCGACTACTTCGGTCCAGGGGCGCAGGAAACCGCCCATCTGGGTGAAAGGTTCTTTGCGCCGCTAGTGGCCTCGAAGACTGCGTATGTGGTGGGCAACCCGGCGCTGAAACACAGCTGGGCCTATCTGCCAGATATCGCCCGGACCCTGGCCGCGGTGGCCGGAACCGAAACCGCGTTCGGCCGGGCATGGATTGTCCCGAGCTCCAGTAATGCCAGCCGGCTGGAGATCGCCCGGATGGTCAACGGCCAGCGTGGCTCGCACGGGAAGGTCCGCCAGATTCCCCCGCTGGCACTGCGCGCCTTGGGTTTGGTCAACGGGCAGATGCGCGAGGTGGCCGCGTCGAGCTACCAGTTCATGACCGAGTTCATTGCGGACGCCACGGAAACCGAAGTCCGGCTCGGAGTGTCTGCGACGGACTTCGGAGCTGCGCTGGACACAACGCTGGCAGCCCTCGACGTAGCGCACGCCAAACCTTAGCAAGCTGCCGGCGCCTACGGTCCCCGCCGCCGCCGTCGTCGTCCCAAGGAGTCCCAAGGAGCCCCGGAGCGTCTCGCTGCCGAATTCCGCCCGGGCCTACGCGGTGGTGACGCGCCACCGGGCGGTCTGCAGGGCCAGTCCTACCAGCGCCAGCACCAGGGCCGCGGCGCCGACAGCCGCGAAACCCGCCCAGGGCCCGATCGAGTCGATCGCCACCCCGGCCATCGGCGCTCCCAGCGCGCTGCCCAGCGTCAGGGCCGATCCGTACCAGCCCATCGCCTCGCCGCGGCGTTCCTCGCGGACCAGCGACGCGATCCGCTCGGCGCTGGCGGAGAGCACCGGTGCGCACAGCAGGCCGGCGGGGATGGACCACAATGCCAATGCCCAGGTATCGGTGGCCAGGCCCATCGGAATGGTCAGGGCGGCCATTCCGGCCAGCAGCAGGAGCGGGCTGACGGACCGGTGCAGTGCGCCGTAGAGCAGGCCGCCGACCACCGAGGCAGCGCACCAGAACAGGAAGACGATGCCCAGCTGGTCCGCGCGGTCCGCGTGCCGCAGCACGGCGACGATGCCAACGTCCGTGCCGGAGAGGGCGAGGCCGGCGCCGGCCGCGGCGCCCAACACGGCCAGCACGGCGGCGTTGACCCAGACCAGATTGCCGCGGGCCCTGCCCCACATGCGGCCGAAGATATTGCCGCCGGCGAAGGACTGGCTGCTCATGGCCTCCATCGGAGGCATTTCCTCCAGCGAGTCCAGCTCGTCGCCGCAGTCCTGGCTGTAGCTGCCCTGCTGGCCGCTGCGGGTGGGCGGGTTGAACCACATCAGGAAGAGCCCGGCCAGCGCGGAGGCCGCGCCGATAATGATCAGGCCGATGGTGGTGTGGATGCTGGTGGCCAGCAGGACGCCGGCGGCCGGGCCCACCATGAAGGTCAGTTCCGCGCCAACGGAGTCCAGCGCGTAGGCGGTGCGCCGTTGCTTCTCGGAGACCATTACGCCCAGGGACTGGCGCACCACGGAGAAGATCGGCACGGAGAACAGTCCTCCGACGACGGCGGCCACCAGCAGGAGCGGATAGTTCAGGAACGGGGCGACGGACCAGACCACGAGCTCGGAAATGACGGACGGCACCAGTGCGCGGCGGAGCCCGACGGCGTCCACCCGCTTGCCGCGCCACGGGGCGCCGGCGGCTATGCCCACGGTAACGGCGGTTGCCACCCCACCGGCGGCGCCGTAACCCAGCTTCAGGCTGTCCACAACGTGGAAGGTGAGCATGATCCCGGCCGCCGCGTGCGGGACGCGCGCCAGCATGGCAACCAGTAACAGCCGCCGGACCGGCGCAATGGCCAGCAGCTCGCGGTAGCCAGCGAAATTCACTTGTTTCTTCTTTCTCATCGTCCCCACACGATGAGCCGTTATCTCATCGCGGGGGTGATTGGGCGGTACGCAGGGCGATCTCCACCGAGTCGACCGACTCGGCGAAATATCCGTCCCGCGACCAAAAGTCCTGCAAGGCGCCAATCAGCGTGTTCAGGGCGGCCTGGTCAAGGCCTGGTGCCAGAGTTACTTCACCCTGCAATTCCGGCCCGGCACCAGCACCGGGCCGGCCGGCAATCCCCCGCAAGGCTGGGTGTCCGGCCGCGGCCAGTGACCGGGCCAGGACAGCATCCACCTGTGGATCAGAATAGCTGGGGATCCACTCCCGTTGTTGCGCCAGTGCCCAGACGGCGGGGCGGCGCACCACGAAGGGGTGCTCCGACCCCGGGTCCACCACCATCAGCTGGGCCTCCTCCGCCACCGCGGAGAGGGCCGCACGCGGCGCATACACCGCCACCGGCCGGGCCTGCGGGTGCCAGCGGCCCAGCGCTTCCAC
>JBBRKU010000058.1:0-8546 GCA_038231735.1 Actinomycetales bacterium
AGCACCCGCGGCACCGGTGGCGAGCATTCCAAGCCGGTGGCCCTGCGCGGGACCGGTGCGCTCACCGTCGTCCTGGGCGTGTTCCACAATGCCGTCCTGGGCAAATCCGTCACGCTGGGCATCACGCTGTGGGCCACGCAGGAGGCCGGCCAGCCGAACCGGTTCTACTCGCTGGCGGAAACGGAGCAGTCCATTGCGGGTGACTTCTCGCACTTCGGCAAGGATCCGGCCAAGCTGAAGAAGAAGCTGCGCGCCGAGGGCGTGGCCGTCCATGACTCGTTCGAGCCGTACGCCGCGGCGTTCAAGCGGCAGTTCGGCATCGGCGGGAACCAGGCCATGGACCTGTTCCACCGCACCGTGTCGATGAAGCAGGTGGAGAACATCACCTCGTTCGTGCGCACCAACATGCTCGAGGACGACGACGTCGACGCCCGGATCGGCAACCTGATCCACCACTTCGATGACCTCAAGAAGGCCCACGATGCGGTGCTGCGCGCCAAGGACCAGATCGCGCTCCTGACGCCGATCCGCGACGGCGCCGCCGCGCACGCCCGGCTGAGCGCGGAGGACGAACTCGCCCGCGCCCAGCGGGACCAGCTGCATCCGTGGTTCACGGACCGGCGGCTGCAGCTGAGCGTTGAGCATCAGGCGGAGCTGGCACGGACCGGCCGCAGGCTGCAGGAGGACAGCGCCAAGCTGAGCGCGGACACCGCGGCGCTGCGGCATGAACTCTCCGCGGTCCAGGAGGATATCCGCGGCAACGGCGGCGGTCGGTTGGCGGCCATCGACGCGGAAACCGCCCGCCTCGCCGAGGAATCCCGGACGCAGCGCCAGCGTTTCGAAACCTATTCCTCCGCCGCGGCGGAACTGGGCCTGGAGATCCCGCAGGACCGCGTCGCCTTCGACGCCAACCGGGCACGCCTCGAGGAAGTGGAAGCGGATCTCGCTGGCCAATCGGGGTCGCTCCAGGGGCGCCGCACCGAACTGACCATCAGCCGTGCCGAGCTGACCCGTGCGTCCGCCGAGGTCCGGGCGGAACTGACCAGTCTGCAGGCCCGCCCCAACCTGCTGCCGCGCCCCCAACTGGAGCTCCGCCGTCGGCTCTGTGATGGAACCGGCATCGCCGAAAACGCCCTCCCGTACGCCGGCGAACTGCTGCGCGTCCGGGACGGGGAAGCACCGTGGGAGGGCGCCGCGGAACGCACCCTGCGCGGCTTCGCCCTCTCCCTGCTGGTCCCGGCCGAACACTACGCGGCGGTCAGCAGCTGGGTGGACGGCAACAACCTGCGTGGCCGGCTGGTGTACCTGCGGATCGGGGAGGCGCACGCGCCCCAGGCCGCCGCCGCCGGAACCCTGGCCGCCAAGATCGCCATCAAGGCCGGCACCCCGTTCCGCGACTTCCTGCTCGATGAGCTCTCCAGCCGTTTCGACTATTTCTGCGCGGACAACATCGAGGACTTCCGCCGCCATCCGAAGGCGCTGACGGCGAACGGCCAGCTCAAGGGCGGCCGCGGCCGGCATGAGAAGGACGATCGCCGGGACCTCGCGGACCGCAAGAACTACGTGCTCGGCTGGGACAACCATGACAAGATCAGCCGCTTCCACGCCGAACTGGACGACGTCACCGGGCAGCTTTCCGGCACCGACGCCCAGCTGGCCAAGGTTGACGCGTCGCTGGGCAAGCTGGGACGCGCCAACCAGCAGCTCGGCAGCCTGCGCTCCGTTGCGGATTTCACCGAGGTCGGCTGGCAGCTCACGGCCCGCCGGATCGAGGAACTGAAGAAGGAGCGCAGCGAGCTTGAGTCGGCCAGCGACGTCCTCCAACAGCTGACCCGCAGGGAATCCGAACTGTCCTCCCGGCTCGCCGGGCTGGAGGAGCAGTCCGGGAAGATCCAGCAGCGCCTGGGCGCCAACGACGGCGCGGGCAAGGACATTGCCGAAGCGATCGAGGAGTGCGGCGCCATCCTGGCCGAGACCCCCCTGACGGACGACGACGGCGTGCTGGCCGCCGTCGCCAAGCTCGCCAAGGGCGCGCTCGGGGACAGGACGCTGACGTACAGGAACACGGGCACGCTGGAGAGTTCGGTGCGGACCGGGCTGACGGAGACCATCGACGCCCTGGCCAAGCGCATCGCGCGGGCGGCGGAAAACACCGTCCGGCAGATGGCCGATTTCCGCAACAAGTACCCGAACGAAACGACGGAGATCGACGCGTCGCTGGAATCCGCCGGCGAATTCAACCGGCTCCTGGAGGAGCTGGTCAGTAACGACCTGCCGCGCTTCGAGGCGCATTTCAAGGAGTCGCTGAACCAGAACACCATCCACGAGGTGGTGGCGTTCAACGCGTTCCTGGACAGCCGGCGGCAGGACATCGTGAACCGGATCGGCGAGATCAACCTGTCCCTGGCCAGCATCGAGTACAACCCCGGCCGGCACATCCAGCTGGAGCACCAGAATACGACGGACCTTGACGTGCGCCAGTTCGGGATCGATCTGCGGGCCTGTTCGGAGGGGACCATCGGGGACGAGGACCAGTACTCGGAACAGAAATACCTGCAGGTGGAGCGGCTGATTGAACGCTTCCGGGGCCGCGACGGCTTCACCACCCTGGATGACCGCTGGACGGCCAAGGTCACGGACGTCCGCAACTGGTTCACGTTCTCCGCGTCGGAAAAATGGACGGAAACCGGTGAGGAATACGAGCACTTCACCGATTCCGGCGGAAAGTCCGGCGGGCAGAAGGAGAAGCTTGCCTACACCATCCTCGCCGCGGCGCTGGCCTTCCAGTTCGGCCTCGGCGCCGGCAAGGGTGCCGGCCGGGCCGTCGGTAACCGGACGGCGGGCAAGGGCCGCAGCTTCAGGTTCGTGGTCATTGACGAGGCCTTCGGGCGGGGTTCGGACGAATCCGCCCGTTACGGTCTGGAACTCTTCCAGCGGATGAAGCTGCAGCTGCTGATCGTGACGCCGCTGCAGAAGATTCACGTCATCGAGCCCTTCGTCTCCCATGTTGGCTTCGTGGCGAACCCCAACGGCAACGACTCCCAGCTGCGGAACATGACCATCCAGGAATACCGGGCGGAGCGGGACAGGCGTGCCGGCTGAGCCACCGCGGTCCTGGACCACTCTGGCGCGGCTGCGGGGCCTGTCCCGAACGTCGTGGGACAGGGGCCAGCTGCTGCGCGAACTGGTGGAACCCAGCGGAGCCTACCCCCGCCGTCGTCCACTCAAACGACCCACGGCCACGGAACTGCGCAACGACTACGCCGCTGCCCACACGTGGGCTGCCGAGCTGTTCGCCGCCGCCGGGAAGTACACCCTGGAAACCGCCGACGTCGGCCGCACCACCATCGGCTCCAACCGGCTTCCGGCCGCTGCCGTTTTCGCCTGCGTGGAGGATGAGATCGCGTTCGCCGGGAAGACGCAGGACTCGGCGCGGTTCCGGAGACTGGCCGCCGGGCTGGCGGAGCTGGATCCCCTGCTGGGCGGGTGGGCGGCGGGGTATCCGCTGGCGCTGCTCGATCTGGGCGAGGCCGCCCTCACGGCTGCCCGGGTGGCGATCTGGCTGCGGGACAACCCCACGCCCGGTATCTACGTCCGCCAGCTCAGTCTCCCCGGCGTGCACACCAAGTTCATCGAAACGCACCGCCGGACCATCGATGGGATGGCGGCCGCGCTGCACGGCGGCGCATCCGGCCAGGGGGATCCCGGGGAACGGGACTCCGGCGTTGGGGACTCCGGCGCAGGGGACTCCGGCGCAGACGCTTCGGTGGACGACGTCGGCATGGAAGTGTCGGACGGATCCGAGGCCGCACTGGGTGATACCGCCCCGCTGGGCGACGCCGCCGCGCGCACACCGGCAGCCCGGTTCGCCGCCCGCCACAAGTTCCTGCACCCGCCCGAGCAGGTCCGGTTCCGCGTGCTGGACCCCCAGATCCCGACCCTGGGCAATGCCCGCGACATCACTGTCACGGCGGAGGCATTCGGCTCCCTCTCCCTGCCCGTGCGCACGGTGATAGCCACCGAAAACCTGGTGAACTTCCTGGCCCTGCCGGAGCGGCCCGGGACGCTGGCGCTCTTTGGCCGAGGCTTTGGCTTCTCGGCGCTGCGGGACGCGGCGTGGCTCCGGGACTGCGAAATCCTCTACTGGGGGGACCTGGATACCCACGGCTTCCGGATCCTGGACCAGCTGCGGTCGGTGCATCCGCATGTTGTCAGTATCCTGATGGACGAAGAGACCCTGCTGGCGCACCGCGACGCCTGGGGCCATGAGCCGTCGCCGTCGCGCGCGGTCCTGACAAGGCTGACCGACGTGGAATCCGCCGTCTACGACGCCCTCGGCAGCGACGAGTACGGCCCGGCCGTCCGGCTGGAACAGGAGCTCATCCGTTGGGACTGGGCGCTCGCCCGCCTGCTGACGTAGTGCCGCAAGCCCCGGGATCGAGACTGTCGAGACCCGGCGGTCGAGCTTGTCGAGACCCGAAGTCCGCGTGCCCGCCCCGGGGTCACTACGGAAACTCGCGTCGTACTGCCTCGCGGCAGGAATACCGGCGGCTATAATCGAAGTATGTCCAAAGTCATGGTGTCCTTGCCGGAGGAACTTCTCGCAGAGCTCGATGCTGAAGCCAGGCGACGGTCCACAAGCCGGAGTGCACTTCTCGCCAGTGCAGCTCGGCGCGAACTCTCGCGTCGCGATTCCGAGCAGGTCGCAGCTGCGATCGCACGATCAGAACGCCGTTTTGCCGGCGCGGGAACCTTTGAGGCGGCTGACCTGGTTCGCGACGAACGCGACTCCCGCCGGTGACTCGTCTGCTCATCGACACCTCTGTGCTGATCAAGTGGTTTCATGGCGAAGGCGAGGGTGGGCTCGAACAGGCCCGTGCATTGCGGTCGGCCCATGTCGCCGGTGTGCTCGACGCCCACATGCTCGATCTCGCATCATATGAGGTCGGCAACGTGCTCACGCGCTCACTCGGCTGGGCCGCCGTGGACGTAGCCAATCAACTTGACGATCTGCACGCCGTCCTGGGGCCTCCCTTGCTAATGACCCTACCTTGGTTGCGGCGTGCTGCGGCACTCGCTCAGATGCACACGTTGTCCTTCTACGATGCGGCTTGGGCCGCGGTGGCTGCGGAGTTGGGTATACCGCTGATAAGCGCTGACCGCCAGCTTCTCGCCGCCGGACTGGCCGAATCGCCGAGTGAGATAACCACTCGGCTCAATTTGCTTTGAGCTGATCCAGCGGAAGGATCGCCGCCGCCGTCGTCGCCCATGACCGCCGAGCCCGGCCCCTGAACGCAAAAGGGCCCGGCCGAAGCCGGACCCTTTCACGAGCGTTGCCGCGCGGTTGGTGCTTACGCGTCGACGACGATGGCCGTGATGACGGGCTTGCGGCGGTAGGTGCGTTGCATCCAGCGCTCGACGGTCGTTTCGATGAGGCTCTCCACCTGCTGCACCGTGTGCTTGCGCGGCAGGGTATTCAGGGCCTTCTCCATGGCCTGGACGGCCGGCGTGAAGCTGTCCGGCTCATGGACGAAGCCGCGGACGAAGAACTCCGGGTTCTCGGCGAGCCGCCCGGTGTCCGGGTCGACGATGGCCAGTACGGTGATGAGGCCTTCCTCGCCCAGCCGACGGCGGTCCTCCAGGGACTCCTCGGTCGCACCGCCGACGGTCTGCCCGTCCACGAAGACAAAGCCGGCAGGGACCTTTCCGGTGATGACGGCCTTGCCGTCCTGCAGGTCCACGACGGAACCGTCCTCGGCGATGATCACGCGGTTCGCGTCGATACCGGTTTTAATGGCGATATCGCCGTTGGCGATGAGGTGGCGGAATTCGCCGTGAACGGGCATCACGTTGCGGGGCTTGACCACGTTGTAGCAGTAGGCGAGTTCGCCGGCGCTGGCATGCCCGGAGACGTGGACCTTGGCGTTGCCCTTATGCACAACGTTGGCGCCCAGCTTCGTCAGCGCATTGATGAGCCGGTAGATGGCGCTCTCGTTGCCGGGAATCAGCGAGCTGGCCAGCAGGACGGTGTCGCCGTCGCCGACCTCAATCTCGTGTTCGCGGTTCGCGATCCGGGCCAGCGCGGCCATCGGTTCGCCCTGGGATCCGGTGCAGATCAGCACCACCTTCTGGTCCTGCAGGTGCTGGGCGGCCTTGAAGTCCACCAGAATGCCGCGCGGGATGGTGAGGTAGCCCAGCTCGCGGGCGATGCCCATGTTGCGGACCATGGAGCGGCCCACGAAGGCGACCTTCCGTCCGTGCCTGTGCGCGGCGTCCAGGACCTGCTGAATCCGGTGTACATGGCTGGCGAAGCTGGAGACAATGATGCGCTTCTTGGAGGTGCGGAAGACAGTGTCGATGGCGGGGGCCAGGTCCTCCTCGGAGATCGTGAACCCGGGGACCTCAGCGTTGGTGGAGTCGGTCAGGAACAGGTCCACGCCCTCCTTGCCGAGCCGGGCAAAGCCGGCCAGGTCGGTGATGCGCCCGTCGAGAGGGAACTGGTCCATCTTGAAGTCGCCGGTGTGCAGGGCGGTGCCGGCGCCGGTCTTGATGGCGACGGCCAGTCCGTCCGGAATCGAGTGGTTGACGGCGAAGAATTCGGTGTCGAAGGGACCGAATTTCTGCTGGCTGCCCTCCTGCACCTGAACCACGCGGGGACTGATGCCGTGCTCCTTGAGCTTGGCCTTCAGGAAGGCCAGCGTCAGCTTGGATCCGACGACGGGGATGTCGCGGCGTTCGCGCAGCAGGTACGGGACACCGCCGATGTGGTCCTCATGGCCGTGTGTCAGGACCAGTGCGACGACGTCGTTGAGGCGGTCGCGGATGGAGGTGAAGTCGGGAAGGATGACGTCGACGCCGGGCTGGTGCTCTTCGGGAAAGAGGACGCCGCAGTCCACGATCAGGAGCTTGCCGCCAAACTCGAAGACCGTCATGTTGCGGCCGATTTCCCCCAGCCCGCCAAGCGCAATCACCCTCATCGCGCCCTTGCCGAGTTTGGGTGGGGCTGACGTAATCTGCTCGGGCTGCTTCAAATGATTCACTTTCGTTCGTGGAAACCGGCTGGACCAGCCGGAACGTTCTTTGTCGATTTACTAATAAGCTTTGGGCCCCGCGGTTAAGGCCATGTGTGAGGGTGCACCGGTGGCCACGCTGACCCTGCATCCACCGGTCGGGTTTGGGGTGTGTCTGCGGCCTAAACCCGAAATGCCCGTCTCACCGGGGGAAATAGGACTTATCTGGAGTTCATTCCACCGATGTGAGGAGCAACCCATATGCAAGTTTCCCATAAGCCGGCCACCGTTTCCAACGACTTTGATGAACAGGGCGGACGGCAGGAGCTAAGCCTTCCGTGGGGGGCAATGACAATTTCGGGTTTACGCGGCCGGAGAACGATTCGGCCGTCTCAGGCGGTCCGGAACAGATCCTGTCCGCGAAAGCCCAGCGCGCCGGAGAGTTTGGTTGCTGCCTCGATCGCCAACGGCGCCATGGCGTGCACCTGCTCGCGCGTGTGCTCCAAGGTCAGCGTCGAGATGCTGATGCCGTAGTTGGTTCGTCCGGTGTGGTCCTGGATCCCCGCGGATACGCAGCGGATGCCGGGCTCGTTCTCCTCGTCATCGATGGCGAAGCCCTGCTCCCGGACCGTTTGCAGCTCGGCCAGCAGCCGGCCGGGGTCGGTGATCGTGTTGGGAGTCCGGGCGGCCAGCCCGGCCTGGGCGATGTAGCGCTGGATCTGATCGTCGCTGAACTGGGCCATCAGGACCTTCCCGATGCCGGTGGAGTGAAGCCAGATGGATTTTCCAACCCTGGAGGGCATCCGGTACGGCTTGTCCGAATCCTTGCGGGCCACGTAGATGGCCTCCAGCCCATTGAGCGCGCCGACGTGGATGGTGCACCCCGTTGCCGCGACCAGCTCGTCAACAACCGGCTGGGCCAGGGCGGAAATGTCGATGTGCTCGAAGGCCCGGCCAGCCAGTGAGAGTGCCTTGGGCCCAGGCAGGTAGCGGCCATCGGCCCCAATGGTGATGAATCCGTGCTCGGCCAGCGTCCGGGTGATGCGGTGGACACTGGCCTTGGCCAGGCCCGTCGCCGCGACCACGTCGGTGAATCTGGAATGGGTCATCACCGCTTCGAGCACCAGCAGGGTCTTGTCGCTGGCAGTGTGCTGATCCGGGTTCATAAGTAGTAGTTTTCCATGGTGGCCCTCAGCGGGCGAGCCATCCGCCGTCGACCGGAAGAATGTGTCCGTTGATGTAGTCGGATCCGCGCCCGGCAAGGAAGACTGCGGTGCCCGCGATGTCGGCGGCGCTGCCCCACCGTCCGGCGGGGATGCGGCCGAGGATTTCCTGCGCGCGCCCCTCGTCTGCCCGCAGGTCTGCGGTGTTGTCCGTATCGATATAGCCGGGGGCAATGGCATTAACCTGCACTCCGGAGGCGGCCCACTCGTTGGCCAGCGCCTTCGTGATCCCCGCAACGGCGTGCTTCGAGGCCGTGTAGGCCGGCACCCGAATACCTCCCTGGAAGGACAGGAGGGAGGCGATGTTGATGAT
>JBBRKU010000059.1:0-8527 GCA_038231735.1 Actinomycetales bacterium
AATATCCAGGCCACCAGCAGCACCGGCAGCGCGGCCCAGCTGCGCAGCTGGAGTCCGACGGCGGTCAGCAGGAGCAGCAGTCCCAGCACCTGGGGTTTGGTGGCAGCGTGCATCCGGCTCAGCAGGTCCGGGAAGCGGACCAGGCCGATTGCGGCAGCCAGGGACATCAGCGAACCGAGCAGGAGGCAGACGATGCTGGCCGCATCAAGGACCACCTCCAGGGCGTCCGGGTTTGACGGCATGGCTTATCCCCTCCGGTCCGAAACGTATCGCGCCACCGTGACAGAACCGATGAAGCCGATCACGGAGATTGCCACCAGCAGCACCAGATTGTCCAGGTTGCGGTTCACGGCCATGCTGGTGGCAAGCGCGGCCCCGACGATGGCCAGCAGCACGTCCGCCGCCAGCACCCGGTCCAGCAACGACGGTCCGACGGCGATCCGGTAGAAGGCCCCGGCGGCCGCCAGCGACAGAATGACCGCGACGGCGGCCAGTACCGGTCCCATGATGGTCACGGGAGCACGTCCGCAGTCTCCTCGGCGCGGAGCGCGGCGAGCTCTTCCCGGCTTCCCATGATCCGGATCAGCCACGCCTCCGCGTTCCGCACCTCATGGCGCACCCGCTGCACGCCCGCCTCGTCGGCGACGTTGAGTGCGTGCACGTACAGCGTCGGGGTGGAACGGTCCACCTCCACCACCAGGGAGCCCGGGATCAGCGATATGACGTGCCCGGTGGCCGTGATCATCAGGTCCGAATGGCTGCGCAGCGGCACGGCTATCACCGCGTTGCTGATGTCCCGCCCGCGGAACAGTGCCAGCCAGAACACCTGGAAGCTGGCCGCCGCCACCCGGGCCAGGAAGACCGGAGCAAAAACCAGCGCCCGGAGGACGTTGAAGCGGCCGCCCAGCTCCACCGGCGGCAGGTAGAACAGCCGGGCGATGCCCAGCGCGATGAGGGCACCGAAGGCCAGGTTGCCGATGCCGAAATCCTGCCAGAGCGCGCCCCAGACAAAGACCAGCCAGAGAAGCAGCGGCAGCTCCTGGACCAGGGATATCCTTTTGCGCGTCATTTTGGCACCACCGTTTGACCCAGCACGGATTCAATATAGGCATTGCGGTTCAGCATTTCCTTGGCGGCCGAGTCGCTCAGCTGGAACAGCGGTCCGGCAAACACCGTCAGCGCCAGCCCGAACGCCACCAGCGCCACCGTGGAGCCCACCATCATCCGGGGCAGCAGGGAGACGTCGCCCTTGCCGGCGAAGCGGCCGGTTTTGTGGCCGCTGACGTATCCGCTGGTGCGCACCGCCGTCGTCCGTCCGTCCGCACCGTCCGGAGCGGTGGCCAGCAGCACCGGATCCGGGAACTCCGCGTCCTCCGGTTTGCGCCAGAAAGCCAGGTTCCAGACCCGCGCCATGGCCAGCAGGGTCAGCAGGCTGACCACGGCTCCGCTGGCCACCAGCACGTAGGCCAGCGGTGTCCCCAAGGCGACGCCGGCCTGCAGCAGCCCCAATTTGCCCAGGAAGCCGGAGAACGGCGGGATGCCGGCCAGGTTCATCGCGGGGATGAAGTACAGCACACCGAGGATCGGCGAGAGCCTGGCCAGCCCGCCCAGCCTGTCGATCGAGGCCGTGCCGCCGCGGCGTTCAATCAGCCCGGTGACCATGAACAGGCTGGTCTGGATGGTGATGTGGTGCGCCACATAGAACACCGTGGCACCCAGGCCCAGCACTGAGGAGATGGCCAGCCCGAAGACCATGTAGCCGATGTGGCTGACCAGCGTGAAGGAGAGCATGCGTTTGATGTCCGTCTGAGCCAGGGCGCCCAGGATCCCGACAATCATGGTCAGCGCGGCCACCACCATCAGCAGCGTGTCCAGCCGGCCACCCGGGAACAGCAGCGTCTCGGTGCGCACCATCGCATACACGCCGACCTTGGTCAGCAGCCCGGCGAACACCGCGGTCACCGGCGCCGGCGCCGTCGGGTAGGAGTCCGGCAGCCAGAAGGAGAGCGGGAAAACGGCGGCCTTGATCCCGAAAGCCGCCAGCAGCATCAGGTGCAGCAGGTTCTGGGTGCCCGGCTCCAGCTGGCCCAGCTTGATGGCCAGGTCCGCCATGTTCATGGTGCCGGTGGCCGCGTAGATCATCGCGATCGCTGTCAGGAACAGCAGCGAGGACACCACGCTGACCACCACATAGGTCACGCCCGCGCGGATTCGGGGCCCGGTGCCGGCCAGGGTGATCAACACGTAACTGGCGGTCAGCAGGATCTCAAAGCCGACGTACAGGTTGAACAGGTCCCCGGAGAGGAACGCGTTGGAGACGCCGGCCACGAGGATCAGGTAGGTGGGGTGGAAGATCGAGACCGGGCCTTCCTCGTCGCCGTCGGCCGCGCCCTGGCCGGTGGCGTAGACCAGCACCGCCAGGCTGACGGTGGAGGAGACCACCAGCATCAGCGAGGAAAACTGGTCCACCACCAGCACAATCCCCCACGGCGGCAGCCAGCTGCCCAGGCTGACCGAGATGGCCCCGGTGCTCCAGACGGACGCCAGCAGCCACGCCTCCAGCAGCAAGGTGGCGGCCAGCAGGGTGATGCTGACGGCCCGTTGCGCCCGCGGGTGGTGGATCAGCAGGAACGTCAGCGCGGCCCCCAGGAAGGGGACGACGACGGCGAGCGGGGCCAGGCTGGCGGGGTTCACCGGGTGCCCCCGGGCTTGGTTGGTCTCTGCTTGGGGGGTTTGTTGGTGGCGGGTTTCGTGGCGGCAGGTTTCTTGCCGGCCTCGCGCCTTTTGGCCGCGATGACCTCCTCCGCAAAGACGAATTCCGAGGTTTCCTGGCCGATCTCCGCCTCCTCCTCCGCATCGAAGCTGTCCTGTTTGGCCACGCGGCGGTCCTCGATGTCATCGCGAACCTCGTCCAGCCGGCCCAGCACCCAGGAGCGGTAGATCAGGCCCAGCATGAACGCGGTCACGGCAAAGGAGATCACGATGGAGGTCAGGATCAGGGCCTGCGGCAGCGGGTCAGTGTATGCTCCGGCCGGAATGTTCTTGCCGAAGAGCGGGGCCAGCCCGGCGTAGCCGCCGGTGGAGAGCAGCAGGATGTTGGTGCCGTTGGCCAGCAGCATAAGTCCGAGCAGCACGCGGGTCAGGCTCCGTTCCAGCAGCAGGTAGATCCCGGCCGCGTACAGCACCCCCATCACTATCAGCAGGGTCAGGTTGGCACTCACCGCTCCACCTCCAGGGATTCGCCTTCGCCGACCGCCACGTCGGTGGCGGGACGCCCCTCCCGTTGGATGCGCGCCTCCTGGTGCTCGTCCAGCTCGGCGCCCAGGCTGCGAAGCACGTCAAGGACCAGCCCGACGACGACCATGTAGACGCCGATGTCGAAAATGGTGGACGTGACAAATTTGATGTCGCCGAAGACCGGCAGGTACAGCTCGATGGCCGCGCTCTGGAACACCTGGCCGCCCAGCAGCAGCGGTGCCAGCCCGGAGAGCGCGGCCGTGCCCAGGCCGCTGCCCAGCATGATGCCCGCACTGACCGGCGCTGCCTCGGCAAGCTCAAACCGGCCGCCCGCAAGGTAGCGGATGGTCAGGGCCATCCCGGCCATCAGGCCGCCGGAAAAGCCGCCGCCGGGCAGGTTGTGCCCGGCCAGCAGCAGGTAGACGGAGAAAATGATCATGCTGTGGAACAGCAGCCGCGTGACCACCTCGAAGATGATGGATCGACGTTCCGGAGCCAGCGTCCGCCCGGCCACCAGCCACGCATCCCGGGCGGCGGTGGCGAATTTCCGGGACAGCGCCAGCGCCGCTGCCCCGCGGACGTTGCCCAGCTCGGCCGGATGCTGGCGGTCCACGCTGCCGGCCTGCACCGTGTCCGCCCGCGCCAGCCGGGCGCCGCGGCCGCGCACAAAGATCAGGCTGGCCACTCCGGTGGCGGCGATGACTAGCACCGAGATTTCGCCGAAGGTGTCCCAGACCCGGATGTCCACCAGTGTGACGTTGACAATGTTCAGCCCGCCGCCGCCCTCATAGGCCAGCTTGGGGAACTCCAGCGACACCGGGAGTGCGGTCCGGGACCCCATCGCGGCCAGCGCGACGAAAACCATGGTGGCACCGAACGCCACACCGATCCCCAGCCGGATGGCGCGGTGGGATCCGGTGGTCCGTTCGCGCAGCCGCGCCGGCAGGCTGCGCATCGCCAGCACAAAGGCCACCAGGATGATGGTTTCCACCAGCATCTGGGTCAGCGCCAGGTCCGGGGCGCCCTGCAGAGCGAAGATCAGTGCCACCCCGTAGCCCGTCACGCTGACCATCAGCACGGCCAGGAAGCGCTTGTTGGCCCGCGCGGCGGCCAGCGCACCCAGGATGATGCCGATGCCGGCGATGATCTGCACCGGGGATTTCGGGTCAATGAAGTAGGTGGTTGCCGGCAGTGGCCAGCCCGCCATGGCCAGCGCCACCAGGTTGGCCGCAATCGCGGTGCAGAGGATCACGGCCAGATAGAAGAAGAGAGAGCCCCGCTGGGTCCGCCCGGTCACCCAGACCGCGGCGGCATCCAGCCCCCGGATGCCGAACCGGTAGCTCTTTTCCGCGTCCAGCAGCGGACGGATGCGGTCCTGGATGCGGGCCACCCGGCGGCTGCCAAAGACCATCAGCAGACCGGCGGCAAACGTTAGCGCCGTCAGCGCCAGCGCCGGGGTGAAGCCGTGCCAGAGCGCCAGATGGAAACCCTCCCCCGGTGTGGCCGGGCCGAACAGCGCCGCGTACGGGGAAACCCAGCCTTCCACCACCGAAGGCAGCACCCCGTACAGGACGGTCAGGGCGCTCAGGATGGCCGGCGCGGCCAGGAATTCCCACGAAACCGGCTTGAACGCCGTCGTCATGCCCTCCGCCTTGCGGGCAAACCCGCCCCACAGAAACCGCGCGCTGTAGGCAATGGTCAGCACCGATCCCAGCACCAGCCCCACCAGCACTACTGGCCCGGCGGTGCTGGTGATTGCATTGTTGTCGAAGGCATTGTTCAGGAAGGCATTGTGCAGGAAGGCCTCGTAGACGGATTCCTTGGCGATGAAGCCGGCCAGCGGCGGGACCCCGGCCATCGACGCGGCGCCGATGACCGCCACCACGCCCAGGGCCGGCGCGGAGGCAAACACGCCGGAGAGCCTGCGGATATCACGGGTCCCGGTGTGGTGGTCGATGATGCCCACCACCAGGAAGAGCGTCGCCTTGAACAGCCCATGCGCCAGCAGCAACGCCAGGCCGGCCACCGCCGCCTCCCGGTTTCCCAGCCCGACGACGACGGTCAGGAAGCCGAGCTGGCTTACGGTGCCGTAGGCCAGGATAAGTTTGAGGTCATGCTGACGCAGCGCCCGCCAGCCGCCCACCAGCATGGTCCCCAGGCCAAGCACCATCACTGTGACCTGCCAGTACGGGGATCCGGAAAAACCCGGGGCCAGCCGGGCCACCAGGTAGATGCCGGCCTTGACCATTGCGGCCGCGTGCAGGTAGGCGCTGACCGGGGTCGGCGCGGCCATGGCCGAGGGGAGCCAGAAATGGAACGGAATGAGGGCGGACTTGGTGGCCGCTCCCACCAGCACCAGAACGACGGCGGTGGCCAGCAGCGCGGCCGTGCCGCCTGACGCATGGGTGCCGAGCGCGTGGGCGGCCAGCGGTCCGGTCTGCGCCGCGGTCTGTTGGGCGGCCGCCGCAATCAGCGTGGAGATCCGGTACGTTCCCGCCAGCTGGCCGATCATGATCAGCCCAACCAGCATGGCAAGGCCGCCGAGCGTGGTGACGATCAGGGCCTGCAGCGCCGCGCGCCGGGCCGCGATCCGGGTCCGTGTATAGCCGATCAGCAGGTAGGAAAGGACGGTCGTCAGTTCCCAGAACACGTACAGCAGGATCAGGTTGTCCGCGGTGACCAGTCCGAACATGACCCCGGCGAAAGCCAGCAGCTGGGACCCGAAGCCGGCCAGGCCGCCGTCGTCGGCCCTGAAATAGCGGGCGCAGTAGGCCAGCACCAGCGCACCGACGCCCAGCACCAGCAGGGACATCAACCAGGCCAGCGCATCCATCCGGAACGCCAGATCCAGCTGCAGATCCGGGACCCAGGGGATCATCTCGGTGGGCGGACCGGTTGCCCCGGGGGAATAGACCGCGTCGTGCTGGAGCAGCAGCCAGACGAAGCTGCCGCCGGGCACCGCCGCGAGCCCGTAGAAGGCGTGCCGGCCCCAACGGGCGAAGAACCAGGGCGCTGCCAATGCCACCACGAAGTGTAGGGCAAGGACTATCAGCACGATTGGCTCCGCAATACTAGGATTCGTTTGTCAATGTGTCGCCGGGTGCGTCCAGTTTATCTGCGTCCAGTTTATCAAGGCAGCGTCTTACGAAGGCCGCGTTGGCGGACACCTCGGAACGTACTTGCTGCGGAATATATTTAGGCTCCGTTAACCGCGCCGGGGCGCCGCCGGGGACCGGGACGTATAGCATTCTGGCTATGAGTGAAGTCACACCGGCCACCGCCTTCCCGGGCATGCCGGCAGCCACGGCACCGGCCGGCAAGGGCCAGATCCTCGCCTGGGCCTCGTGGGACTGGGGATCCGCCGCGTTCAACGCCGTGATGACCACGTTCGTCTTCACCGCGCTCTACCTGACCGGCGACGCCTTTGGCGGGTCCGACCATGCCTCGGCCGTGCTGGCGTTTTCGCTGTCCATCTCCGGGCTGGCCATCGCCCTCTTTGCCCCGGTGGCCGGCCAGCGCTCGGACCACAGCGGACGGCGCAGGCTCTGGCTGGGCATCAATACGCTGCTGGTGGCCGCGCTGACCGCCAGTTGTTTCTTCGTCCAACCGCACGAATCCTTCCTGCTGTTCGGCTGCCTGGCCATCGCCGCCGGCCACGTTTTCGCGGAGCTGGCGTCGGTGAACTACAACGCCATGCTGCTGCAGATCTCCACCCGGTCCACGATCGGGCGGATCAGCGGGATCGGCTGGTCCGCCGGATACCTGGGCGGCATCGTGGCGCTGCTGATTGTCTACTACGGGCTGATTGCGCCGAAGGTGGGCCTCTTCGGCGTGACCGCAGCGGACGGCATGACCTACCGGGTGGTGGCGCTGTTCTCCGCCGCCTGGATCATCATCTTTTCCATCCCGGTGCTGCTGGCCGTTCCGGAGGTCAGGCCGGAAGCCAAACTGCCCAAACTGGGATTCATCCAGTCCTACGCTGAGCTCTTCCGCACCATCGGACGGCTGGCCCGCACCGAGCGGCACACCCTGTACTTCCTGATCAGCAGCGCCGTCTTCCGGGACGGCCTCGCGGCCATCTTCACCTTCGGCGCCGTGATCGCCGTCGGCAGCTTCGGCTTCGCCAAGGGGGATGTGCTGATCTTCGCGATTGCCGGCAACGTGGTGGCCGCGGTCGGCGCCATCTCCGCCGGATTCCTGGACGACAAGCTGGGGCCCAAGACCGTCATTGTGCTCTCCCTGATGGGGTTGCTGACGTCAGGCACGGTGCTGCTGTTCGCTCAGGGCAAGACCATGTTCTGGATCTTCGGGCTGCTGCTGTGCCTCTTCGTCGGTCCCGCGCAGTCCTCCGCCCGAACCTTTGTGGGACGGCTGGCACCGGCCGGCCGGGAGGGAGAACTCTTCGGGCTCTATGCCACCACCGGCCGCGCGGTGTCCTTCCTGGCCCCGGCCCTCTTCGGTGCGTTCATCGCCTGGTTCGGCGCGCAGCGCTGGGGCATCATCGGCATCCTCCTGGTCCTGCTCGCCGGGCTGCTGCTGCTCCTGCCCGTCCACTCCCCCGCCCGCCCCCTCCCCTGAGCCTGATAATCACGGGGCCGGTAATCCGGAGGGGTATCCAGCCAGCCAGTACCGTCTCGTTGTCCCGCCGCACGTCGGATTCTTGCTGCTCCGGGGTCAAATGGTGCCGCCCGTCATATTGGACAGCCACCCGATACTGCCGGAAGGCCAGGTCCGGCCACGCAACTTCGTTTCCACGGGCTCCGCGCACAACGATGTCCAGCTCGGGCTCGGGCAATCCCATTCGCACGGCTTCCAGCCGCAGGTAAGTCTCCGGCGGGGAGTCTACGCCCACTCTGAGAAGCTCCAACGCCATCCGGGCGTTCCACGCTCCACGGGCTCCGGAATGCCGCTTGACCATCGCGACCAGGTCCGCAAGGGTGGCCTTTGCGAATTTCCGGGGCCCAAAGGAACGCTGATGGGAGCAGACTATCGAATCGCCGGCAGCAATCAGCTCATCCAGAAGCAGCACGGAGGCCAGATCCAGCCAGGTGCGTGCCGGGGAAGTGACGGGAATGCCGCCGACGACGGCTACCTCACCTTCTGCGAGCCGAAGTATGTGACCGACGACGCCCAACCTCTCCGTCGTCGTGGTCCCCGACTTGGCAATATGCAATCGCAGTTCCCCCTCCATCCAGGCCGGAACCGAGATCTCCCACAGCCGGGCCGCGGTACCGAGGCAGCCCACGGACCCGGTGGTCACTTGAATTACGGGCCGGACCACATCGGGGAA
>JBBRKU010000060.1:0-8449 GCA_038231735.1 Actinomycetales bacterium
AGCAACGCCCGCTCCAGCGCAAACCTGTCGATCTGCTCCTGCTGGGCCACGACGCCGCCATTGATGCCCGTGCATCCGCTCCGCGCCGGGACATCCGTGTCGTCGGGCTCCACGGCGGCCGCGGCACCAGCGCCCCGACCAACGGGGACGAGGCAAAACTTCGCCAGGTGGTGGCAAACCTGATGGGAAACTGCCTGCGCTACACCGCGGATGACTCCCCCGTGGAGATCGCGGTGGGGACGGAGGGGACGGAGGGGACGGACGGCAGGCGCGAGTCCGTGCTGCAGGTCCGCGATCATGGTCCCGGCATCTCGGAGGAGGAAGCTCCGCGCATCTTCGAGCGCTTCTACCGCGCGGATTCGTCCCGAAACAGGGGCACCGGCGGCAGCGGTCTGGGACTGGCCATAGTTTCGGCCATCGTGGCATCCCACGAAGGAACCGTCAGGCTGAGCCCGACATCCGGCGGCGGCGCCACGCTGACCATCCGGCTGCCCTTCGAAGACCTGGCCGAACCGCCGGACACGGTCTCCACCGAGCGGCTGGAGCGGCCCGAAACGGGGAATGAGCAGGACTCCGGGAACGGCGGGGATTCAAACGAGTCCGGGGAACCAGCGACGCAGGACATCGGCCACAGGTCCTTCCGAGCTTCACAACTCCTGCACCGGGGCACAAGCCCGCACTGATCCGCACTTGCACGCCGTCGCCTCTACCCCGACCAGCTGGCGGAACCTACGCTCGGAAGCACCAAAGCACCGTTCTCTTCCGAGGAGACCACTACCATGGCACAGTTTCACGTCAACAGCGACGACCTTGCCGCCAAGAGCCAGGCCGTCAAGTTCTCCATCGACCAGCTGCGGGCCGAGGTGGACACCATGCAGCGCAATCTGCTGGACCTGCAAGGCAGCTGGAGCGGCCCCGCGGCAACCAACTTCCAGACCCTGATGGCGGACTGGCGGAGCACGCAATTGCGCGTCGAGGCTTCGCTGGAGAGCATCAACGCCGCCCTTTCGATGGCCGCCACCCAGTACGCCCAGGCGGAGGAGGCCAACACCCGGCTGTTCATTCCGTGACTGATGGCTGTCGACGGCGGGAGGCCGGCTATGCCTCCGGTGTTCCCTGATGGAACCTGAGCCGCCATTGTCCCGCGGAGCGGCGCCACAGCGAGCTGCGCAGGGCGCTGCCGGCGCGGCCAGCCGTCCGGTACGTCAGCAAAGCGGTGGCGTCGTCCAGCACATCGACATTGAGCACATCAAGGGAGACCTCCGCTGAGGCGTCTTGCGCGAGCGAAGCCATCATCGCGTCCTTGGTCCACATCCGGCCGGAAACGCCGAACTCTTCGAAGTCCGGGTCCAGCAGTACCGCAACGCGGCTCGCATCGGCGCGCACTACAGGGTTCAGCAGCTCCCGCTCCAGCGCCACAATCTGGTCCGCCACCGAAAGGCCCTCGGCCTCAAAATCCTCCTCGAGCAGCGATGATAACAGATCCGGCTCTTGGTCCACAGCCGCTCGTGCGCCGCCGGTTCCCCGACCGGCTGCCGGTGCGGCCGCCGTCGTCGTTGGTGCGGATCCACTGCGGGCTGAACCGTTGGCGCCCGCGCCCACCGGCCCAGCGATGATCAGGCCGGCGCCACGGGAGCCGCTGGCAGCGGTCCGGCCACCCGGCGCCACTGCGGCCATGCCGGAAAAACCGGGCCCCTCGGGAGCCACAGTCCCCTTCTGGTATGCCGTGGCCACCGCGCGCGCACGCTCATCGGCGGCCTCATTGAGATCATGGCCGGCGTGGCCCTTGACCCATTCAAAGCTGTAGTCGCGTCCCCTGATGGCGGCGTCAATGCCCTGCAGGAGCTCCACGTTGAGCACAGGCTTGCCATCGGCCTTGCGCCAGCCCTTGCGCTTCCAGCCCTGCATCCATTTGG
The DNA here is from genome assembly GCA_038231735.1 of Actinomycetales bacterium. Taxonomy (GTDB): domain Bacteria; phylum Actinomycetota; class Actinomycetes; order Actinomycetales; family Micrococcaceae; genus Arthrobacter_M. Next base: position 1,917 of record JBBRKU010000060.1, read on the forward strand.
TGACGCAGTTGATGACGTATTGACTGTCGCACAGGATCCGCAGATGTTCATCCGCCACATGTTCAGTGGACCGGAACAGGTCCAGCACGGCCATCAGCTCGCCCTGGTTGTTCGTCCCGTGCGGCCACCCCCCGGCCCGCCAGCATGAATCATCCACATACCAGGCCCAGCCCGCAGGCCCCGGATTCCCCAGGGCCGATCCGTCAGCAGCAGCAACAATCGTCATAACCCCATACTTTCAGACATAGGGCCGGCTCCAAGCCACCCTGGTTCTGGTCGAGACGAGTGAAAGGCGCCCCTGCCGAAAGCGAGGATGGATTCCGGGACGCTTTTCCCCGGAATCTTACTGCTCGCGTGGCAGAGGCGCCTTTCGCGCTTTAGTTCAGCAGAGGTGGCTTAGAAGCCGCCCATGCCGCCCATCTCGTCAGCACCCGGGCCAGCCGGAGCGTTCTTCTGCGGCTTGTCAGCCACAACCGCTTCGGTGGTCAGGAACAGACCGGCGATCGAGGCAGCGTTCTGCAGAGCAGAGCGCGTCACCTTTACCGGGTCGTTGACGCCGGCAGCCAGCAGATCCTCGTACACGCCAGTGGCGGCATTCAGACCGTGGCCGGCGGGCAGGCCACGGACCTTGTCGACGACGACGCCGGGCTCAAGGCCGGCGTTGAAGGCGATCTGCTTCAGCGGAGCCTCGAGGGCCACGCGGACGATGTTGGCACCGGTTGCCTCGTCGCCCGTGAGCGAGAGGTTCGCGAACGCCTTGACGCCAGCCTGGATCAGTGCAACGCCACCGCCGGGGACGATGCCCTCTTCAACGGCAGCCTTTGCGTTGCGGACAGCGTCCTCAATGCGGTGCTTGCGCTCCTTGAGCTCAACCTCCGTGGCGGCACCGGCCTTGATGACCGCAACTCCACCGGCCAGCTTGGCCAGGCGCTCCTGCAGCTTCTCGCGGTCGTAGTCCGAGTCGGTGTTCTCGATCTCGGCGCGGATCTGGGCCACCCGGCCGGCAATCGCGTCAGCGTCGCCCGCACCTTCAACAATGGTGGTCTCATCCTTGGTGACAACAACCTTGCGTGCCTTACCCAGCAGCTCAAGGGTGGTGTTCTCCAGCTTCAGGCCGACTTCCTCGGCGATGACCTGCCCACCGGTGAGGATGGCGATGTCGGCCAGCTGGGCCTTGCGGCGGTCGCCGAAACCCGGAGCCTTGACGGCCACCGAGCGGAAAGTGCCGCGGATCTTGTTGACCACGAGGGTCGCCAGCGCTTCGCCGTCGACATCCTCGGAGAGGATGAGCAGCGGCTTGGAGGACTGCATGATCTTCTCCAGGACCGCAACCAGATCCTTGACGTTGGAGATCTTGGAATTGACGATCAGGATGTACGGGTCCTCAAGGACCGTTTCCTGGCGCTCTGCATCGGTCACGAAGTAAGCAGAGATGTAGCCCTTGTCGAAGCGCATACCCTCGGTGAGCTCAAGCTCCAGGCCGAAGGTGTTGGACTCCTCGACGGTGATAACACCTTCCTTGCCAACCTTGTCCAGTGCCTCGGCAATCAGGGCACCGATTTCGGGATCGCCCGCGGAAATGGACGCCGTAGCGGCGATCTCTTCCTTGGTTTCGATTTCCTTGGCGGAATCCAGCAGCTGGGCGATGACAGCTTCGACAGCCTTCTCGATGCCGCGCTTCAGGCTCAGCGGGTCAGCTCCGGCTGCGACGTTGCGCAGGCCTTCCTTGACGAGTGCCTGGGCCAGCACGGTAGCGGTCGTCGTACCGTCGCCGGCGACGTCGTCCGTCTTCTTGGCAACTTCCTTGACCAGCTCGGCGCCGATCTTTTCGTAAGGATCGTCCAGCTCGATTTCCTTGGCGATGGAAACACCATCGTTAGTGATCGTCGGGGCGCCCCACTTCTTTTCCAGCACGACGTTGCGTCCACGCGGGCCCAAGGTGACCTTGACGGCGTCCGCGAGGATGTTCAACCCGCGCTCGAGGCCGCGGCGTGCCTCTTCATCGAATGCAATGATCTTGGCCATGTAGGCTTCAGTCCTTTCGGGACAGGCATTTTGGATTCAGGGACCAGGCTGCGGTGCCCGCGACGGACGAGCCGTGGGCGTGGCGATCTCTTTACGCCGGCCGGCTGGCTCTCACCACACTGGTAACTGTTCACTTGCTCCGGTACCGGCCGATTTTTAGCAGTCAGCGCCGGAGAGTGCTAACTCCATAATTAGCACTCGAGGGGGGAGAGTGCAAGCGGATCTGCGCAACTTGTGCCATGGGCGAACCAGCATAGGGGCCACCCGTTCGCCGCGGCGCCCCGTATGACGCGCCGCCGAGCCCCCGATTGGACCTTCCAAGGCCTAGAATCCCAGGTCCGTATGCAATAGCGTTGAAGCGGCGATATATTCCTGGGCACGCATCTTTTGAGAACGACACTTGAGAACGACACTCGAGCACGTAAATGAGGAGAAAAATGAGCGAGAACCCGAGCCCTGACCGCCAGTCCGAAGCCGCGAAGGCCGCGAACGATGCCCAATCAGCCCCGGACCAGACAGCGGCGGACCAGAGTGCCGCCGAGAGCCCCGCACCGGAGTTCCCGGCTGCGCCGGAGCCAACCTCCTACCGCGTTCAAGGCGACGACGGCGGCCCTTCCGCGCCGCCGTACCGTCAGCCACCGTACGGCCAGCCACCCTACGGGCAACAGCAGTACGGGCAACCACCGGACGGGCAGCAGGTCTATCCGCGACAGGGGTACCAGCAGGAAGGCTATTCCCAGCCCGGCTATCCGCAGGGTTATCAACAGCCGGGTTCTCCGCAGGGTTACCAACAGCCGGGTTACCCGCAGGGTTACCAACAGCCGGGTTACCCGCAAGGGTATGGCCAGATGGGCGAGCAGAAGTCCAAGCTGGTGGCCGGTCTGCTGGGCATCTTCCTGGGCTGGCTGGGCATCCACAACTTTTACCTTGGCCGCACGGGTATTGCGATTGCCCAGCTACTGATCTCTGTCGTATCCTTTGGCGTTCTGGCGCCTGTCGTCGCCATCTGGGGATTCATAGAGGGCATCATGATCCTGGTCGGCGCCGAGCCCTTCCGCCGTGACGCGAAGGGCATTCCCCTTAGGGACTGACTGAGCCTGGCGCCGGAGGAAGAAGCACCGGAGCGTCGACGCCGGCCCGCTGGTTGGCGGGCCGCTGCGCCCTGCACCTGCCCGAACGCACCGCCGGACAGCTCCTGGTGGACGCCGAGAATCTCGTGCAGCACTTCCCCGCCACCCTGGCCGCCTACACAACACCATCACCGCCGAACACCTCCTCAACGCCCTCACCGGAGGCGTAGGCGGCGACGCCAGCGGCATCAGCGCCGGGGACGGGTCCGCGACCGGCGTGGCCGTCAATGAGAACCCTGGCCGGGCGCCAAAGGTCAAAGCCCAGATCATTGTCATGAACTCCATGCTCACCCTGCTCGGGATCTCCGACGAAGCCGCCGAACTCGACGGCTACGGCCCCATCCCGGCCGAAAGCGCCCGCGAACTCGCCGCAGACCAACCCATCTGGTACCTCCTCCTGACAGACCCCACCACCGGGGTGCCCGTCAAACTCGACCGAAGCTGCTGGAAACCCACCCAAACCGGAAACGGCGTCCTGCGCTGGCAATCATCCACCGGCCGCACCTACACCAGCCACCCCGGAATCCTCACCTAACATGGGGGGCCAAGCGTTCCGCTGCACAACACTGCGATTGACGAGTAACCGACGAGCAATCCGTCTATCAGCGCAGGCAGGTCAGGAGACGGAGCCAAGTTAGGATCTGGCTCGTTTCCTCCGGCGGCGGTCGTGGATCCGCAGCTGGATGATTCGGGCCCCGCCGGCGAGTGCCACCAGGATTCCGCCCCCTACGGCCGCGATGAGCAGGGCCACACCGAGGGCCAGCGAGCCCTGCATCCCCAGGAACCGGACCAGCACCTGATCCTGGTTCTGCAGGATGAAAATAATGAGCAGGACCAGCACAGCCAGCCCCACGGCAACCGCGACCCAGACTGCCGCGGTCCTGGTAACCGTGGACCTCTCGGTCACCGGCGGTGGCGCAGCGGGGGTCACCGTCGGTTCCGGGACGCGCCCTGCCCGGTGCCCCCTGACTGCGCCCGGGTCCGCGCCTAACGGCGCCCCCGGCTCCCGGCCTTCCGGTACTATCGGATCCCCGGCTACTGGTGCGCCCGGCTCCCGATCTACTGGCTGCCCCGGCTCCCGATCCATCGGCGCGCCCGGCTCCCCAGCTGCCGGTCCGTCGACCCGGCGACGCGCGGGATTGTCCGCCGTTGGCGGTAAGAATTCAGTCATCGTCCGTTCCCCTGTCCATAGTTAGCGGCGTGCTTCCCTCAACAGAACCCCCGGCTTCCATCCTCCGGCCTAGACTTCCCACCAACAATAAGCTTACTTAGCTTCAGGAGCAACGCCCGTCCCGCAAACAGAACCCCCCGGCGGGCCAAGTCGCGGGCAGCGATGCGTCACAACGGGACCGCGATCGGAACCGGAATGCGCACACATCGAGGGGTTCCCGCCGCCGTCGTCGTGCGGTAGCGTCGAAACCACATCCGGGAGGAGACCCTCATGCACATCGCCGTCGTCGGAGCCACCGGAAATGTGGGCACCGCCCTGTTGCGGCGTCTGAAGCACGCACCGGGAATCGAATCGTTGATCGGGATCGCCCGGCGCCCTCCGGACCAGGGTGAGGAGCCGTACAACGGCGCCGTGTGGCACGCCCTGGACATCGGGGCACCGGATTCCCAGCCGCGGCTGAGCGAAGTCCTGGCCGGGGTGGATGTGGTGGTGAACCTGGCCTGGGTCCTGCAGCCCAACCATGACGAGCGCGCCATGTTCCGCACCAATGTCACGGGGCTGGAAAACGTCCTGCTGGCGTCGGCGGCCGCGGGTGTCAAGCACATCGTCGTCGCGTCCTCCGTCGGTGCGTACGGTCCCGGTCCCAAAATACGGCAGGTGGACGAGACCTGGCCCACCGGCGGCATCCACACCTCGCACTACAGCCGGCATAAGGCCGCCAATGAGAGGCTGTTGGACTCCTTTGAAGCCGAGCATCCGGAGACAGTGGTCAGCCGGCTGCGCCCGGGCGTGATCTTCCAGCGCGGAGCGGGCAGTGAAGTCGGACGGCTTTTCCTGGGACCCCTGGTGCCGAAGTACCTCGCCTACAAACTGACGATCCCGCTGCTGCCGCTGCCGCCGGAGCTGACGTTCCAGGCGGTGCACGCCGACGACGTGGCTGACGCATACTGGCGCGTGATCGACCAGCGGGCCGGCGGTGCGTTCAATGTGGCCGCCGAGCCGGTCCTCACGCCCCAGCTGGTGGGCTGGGTCCTGGGCGCCCGCCGGGTGATCAACTTTCCATTGCCGGTGCTGCGCGCACTGGCCGCGGTCACCTGGCATCTGAGGCTGCAGCGCTCGGACCCGGGATGGGTGGATATGGGTTCCCAGACGCCGTTGCTGAACACGGACAAGATCCGCGTCCAGCTCGGCTGGGAAGCCAAGACGAACGCGGTGGACGCCATGGTGGAGGCCATCCGTGGAATGGGCTACGGCGAGGGCATCAAGGGGTCTCCGCCGTTGCAGCCGCGGCAGACCAGGAGCTCGCGAAGGCCATGATCTCCATTGAACTCGCCCGGGCGCTGCGACGCGCCGGACTGCGTTGGGCACCCGTCGCGGGCGATCATTTCTGCATTGAACGGCTCGTAGACAGCACGGATGCCCTGGACGCCAACGAGGTGTTCGTGATCAGCGATATGACCATCGAAGCGCGCGCCTACCCGACCGGAACCATCCTGGGCATGAACGGGACCACCGAGTGGGCGCTGGACTCGGTGGAGCTGGAGGACTCGCTCTGGCTGCCGAGGGAGGACCAGCTGCGCGAGCTGCTGGGGAAGGCCTTCAAATCGCTGCGGAGAGTGGTCCACGCGGATGGCGCGGTGCAGTTCCAGGTGGAGCTGGAGCGGCTGGGCCGGACGATGGTCTACGAGGACGCGGATCCGGCAGAAGCCTACGGCAACGCACTTTTTGCCCTGATGGCCGAGGCCACAGCTTAGCGGAACCGGGAGGAATCATGCCCCAGCACGGACCCAAGACGCGCGGAGTTCTCTTCGACGTGGACGGTACCCTGATCGATTCCAGCTACCTGCACACGCTGTCGTGGTGGCAGGCGTTCCGGCAGGCGGGACACGACGTGCAGATGGCCTCGATCCACCGCGCCGTCGGCATGGGCGGGGAAAGGATCATTGCGCATCTGCTGGGGGACGGCCGCGACCAGGACGCCGACGCCGTCATCCTGGCCTCGCACAGCGCCATCTTTTCCACCCATTGGTCCTCGCTGCGGCCATTCAGGTATGCCAAGGAGCTGCTGGTCCAATGCGGGGATGTGGGCCTCGCCGTCGTGCTGGCCTCCTCTGCCCCGAAGCGCGAACTCGGCGTCCTCCGCGCGGCCCTGGACGCGGATTCCTGCATCGACGCCGCGACGAGTTCCTCCGACGCCAAGGAAAGCA
>JBBRKU010000061.1:0-8314 GCA_038231735.1 Actinomycetales bacterium
CACCACCGCGCCGTGGCCGACGCTTACGCCGTTTCCGACAGTCGTCGGGAACCCTGGATCAGCGTGCAGCACGACGTTGTCCTGCAGATTTGTCCCGGATCCGACGCGGATCGTGGCGGTGTCCCCGCGGACCACCACGCCATAGAAGGCGCTGGAATCCCGGCCGAGCTCCACGTCTCCGATGAGCGTTGCGGACGGGGCCACGAAGGCGGAGTCAGCAACGGCGGGTGTTTTTCCACCAAAGGTAATCAGCTGGGTCATGGCACCGATGCTACCCGGGATCCACGGCACTGCCCGGGCATGCTTGCAAAAATTGCCTGACAGTGCCGGGCAGCAGCCCTGCGCTGCGGAGGCTTTGGCGAGCCTGTTCGTCCCGGAGTGAGCCTTGCCGGGATGATTCGCCCCATCCGCCGGACAGCCCGCTGGCTATTCTGGAATCAGAAAGTCCGTACCAATGGGGTTCGTAACAGAGAGGTCAGGCACATGCTGCTCGCGGTGCTACAGGGTCAATCCCGGACGCTGGACGTTGAGGCCAATCTGCGGACCATCGATGAGGCGGCCCGTCGGGCTGCCGATCGTGGGGCCGCGATCCTGCTCACCCCGGAGCTCTTCGCCGTGGGTTATGCCCCCATGAGGGTGCGGACGGAGCTTGATCCGGGTCGGCTGCCGGAACTGGCCAGCCGGCTGGCGGCCATCGCTGTGAGCCACGGGCTGGCCATGGTCTACAGCCTGCCCGCGGTCCGGGACGACGGGGATTGGAACATCACGGCGACGCTGGTGGACAGGTCCGGTGCGGAGCTGCTCAGCTACGCCAAGGTGCATCTCTTCGGCCCCGAGGAGCGCCAGGCCTTTGCGCCCGCGGACCAGCCGCCCGCCGTCGTCGATTTCGGCGGCTTCAAGACCTCGCTGCTGATCTGCTACGACGTCGAGTTTCCCGAGCAGGTCCGTGCCGCCGCGAGCCGCGGTGCGGAGCTGCTGCTGGTGCCGACGGCGCTTGCGCACGGCTATGACAGCGTGCCCCAGATCCTGCTCCGGGCCCGCGCGCTGGAGAGCCAGATGGCCATCGGTTATGCAAACCACAGCGGTACGGAGGGCGGGGCAGTCTTCGGCGGCGGGAGCGTCATCACCGGGCCCGACGGCGGACTGCTGGCCCAGGCGGGCAGCGCCGAGGAACTGATTTTCGCCGACATCAGCCTGGACAGCATCCGCGCTGCCCGCGCGGACGTGCCATACCTGAGCGAACGCCGGCCGGAGCTGTACGCGCGGTGGGAGGGCCGGTAGTCGTTCAGCCCAGCGAATCCGCGTACTGCAAACCGATCCACAGGTCCGCCCGGGTCTGGGCGTCGTTGACGTTGCAGTCCAGCTGCTCCGCAATCACGCCGATCTGCCGGCGGACGCTGTTGCGGTGCAGTCCCAGCACCTTTGCCGCGCCGTCCCAGCTGCCGTTTTCCCCCAACCACGCCCGCAGGACGCCCAGCAGTGCCTCCCGGCGCTCCGGCTCCAGGTCCATAAGAGGGGCAAACAGCTGACCCGCCAGCATCGTGCCCGCTTCGCGTCCCAGCAGCCCGGTGACCGACCAGGTCACCGCGTCCACGCGCAGGTTCTGCTGCGTGCTCTGGACCCGTGCGCGCAGCGAGGTTGCGCGCTGATAGGCGGCGGGGAGGTCGTTGAGCTCGGTCGGATCACCCACGACCACGCGCCAGCCCAGCTTGTCCACCTCGGCCAGCAGGGCGTCGTCGACCTTCAGCCGGGTGATGGCGGCGAAGCCGTACGCGGTGATCTCCACCATCTTGGTCTCAAAGAGCCGGCGCCACTGCAGCAGCTCGCGGACCGGGCTGTCGCTGCTGCCCCGCTGTGCGTGATCCAGGGCATCCACGTTCACACCCTGGACCACACGCATCGGGGCCGAGCGGGTGGAGGCCAGGCTTTGGGCGAGCAGATCCTTGGCCGCGTTGACCTGCCGGCTGCTGCCGCTGGTCACGGTCTCCGGATGGAGCAGCAGCGCCACGGAGAGCTGGCTTGGCGCAAGCGATCCGCTGGTGCGCTGGCGGAAGAGGAGTTCCAGCAGGCCGACGGCCGTGGAGACGACGTTGTTCTGCGCCGGAGTGAGGCGCTCATCGGTGCCGATCAGCAGCGCGCCCAGGTTGGCATCCTTGGAACTGCGCAGCGGATGGCCGACGACGTGCCGCGAGCCGGCTACGGGAAAGGTCTCCAGCTCCACACGGGGACCGGACCCGGCGAGCAGCCGCGCCAGCATCGGAGCCAGGGCGGTGGAATCCAGCGGCCCCTTCCCCGCGCGCCCGCGGACCCGGCCGTCGCTGCCCACCAGCACGGTCCAGCAGGGGAAGCGCTGGACCAGGGCCGAGAGCAGCTCGTGCTCGGGCCGGGGTGAAAGCACACCGCGCATGAGCACCCGGTTGGCGTCGGCCAGCTGGCGGAACACCTTGGCGCCCTCGGATTCGAGCAGCTGGGCAAACTGCAGGCCTATCGAGGCGAAGGGGACCGACGGCGGCACCTCGATGAGCGTCAGGCCACGCCGGCGGCAGGAGTCGATCAGCGGCTGGGGAACGGAATCATGGTACGGCGTGAGGCCAAAGCCCAGCGCGCAGACCTTGGCGTCCACCAGCCGCGCCACGTAGGCGTCCACCAGGTCCGGGGCGCCGCCCTCGCCCACGAAGGGCAGGCCGGCGGTGAGGATGAATTCGCCCTCCATCAGGTACGGCGTGGGATCTTCCAGCTCGCTGGGCTCCACCCAACGCAGCAGCGCGCCCTGGTCCGCATCATGGAGCACGGTCAGCTCGGTGGGAAGTTCCTGGCGGAACTGTGCCAGCGTGACGAAGCGGAACCGGGCCTCGAGCGCCTCAGAGAGCAGCGGCATGATCCGCTCCGCACTGGTCGGCTGAGGGACTTGCCAGCCGGTAGGCGCGCGGCAGCCGCGGGGCAATCCGGTTGATGATTTCATCCCCGTGGCTGCCGATGGCCGCGCCCCATTCGTCCGCGCTGGCGGCACCCAGGGCCGGGTCGCCGAACAGGACCGCGGTATCGCCGACCGCCACCCCGCCGGTTTCCGGGCCGAGGTCCACCATGAACTGATCCATGCACACTTTGCCGATCACCGGCACCCTGCAGGGCCGGCCGCAGTCCGAAGTCCGCCGGTTCCAGGTGGTCCGCGGGGGCCAGGCCGTAGATGGCCAACCCGGCCCGGACCATGTCGAAATGGAATTCGGGCCGTTCCAGGATGTTGGCGGAGCTGGCCAGATGCCGCAGCTGCGGGTCCAGTCCGGCCTCGCGGGCCTGCTGCACGGAGTCCTCGAAGGCGCCGACGGCGGCCGCATTGCCCGGGTGGGCCGGCACATCCGCCCAGGCCAGGTGCGTCCAGACGCCGCGGACGACGACGGTTCCCTCACCTTCCGCCGCGGCGGCTTGCCGCACCAGCTCCGGCCAGTCCTCCAGCCGGGCTCCGCCGCGGCTGAGCCCGCTGTCCAGTTCCAGATGGATGTACGCCGGCCGGCCCAACCGGCTGGCGGCACCGGCCACGACCGCCAGTTGCTCCGGGCTTCCCAGGAAACGTCAACGTCGTGTTCCACGGCCTCACCGATGGCCGCGCTGGACGCGGTGGCCAGATAGAGCCAGGTCAGGATCGGTGCGGTGATGCCGGTGCGGCGCAGGGCCAGGGCCTCGGTGAGCTGGGCGGTGCCCAGCCAGTCGGCACCGGCGTCCAGCGCCGTGCGGGCCACCTCCAGCGGACCGTGGCCATAGGCGTTTCCCTTCACCACCGCCATGAAGTGCGGGGCCCGGCGGAGCTGCTTCAGGGCGCTGACATTGTCTGAAATCGCGGAGATGTCAACGCTGACCCGACCCGAAACCAGCACCTCGGAAAGATTGGAGTCCAGTGCAATACGTCTCATGGAAGTCCATCATAGGACATTTTGCACAACCTTGAGAGCTGGGTCACAGCCCTATTCTGGAGTGGGGGAACCCACCAACTACGCAATGATTGGAAGTCAACGGTGACTGTGCCCAGCCAACTGAAACAGCCGACCACACCGGCAACCCGGCAGGAAACCGCGGAAGCCCCGCGGCCGCCGCGCCGCCCGGACACGGGCAACGGTGCCCGTCCCGCCGTCGGACTTGGAAGCCAGCTGCTGCTGCGCCGCAAACCGCTGGGCCAGATGGTCCACGAGGCGGGAAGCGGCTCCGACGGCCGGAAGCTGATCCGCAGCTCGGCGTGCTGCAGCTGACCATGATCAGCGTCGGAGCCACCCTCGGTACCGGCATCCTGGTCATCCTGGGCGACTCGGTGCCGCTGGCCGGGCCCGCCATCTGGATATCCTTTGTCATCGCGGGGCTGGCAGCCCTGTTCTCCGCCGTCTCCTACGCGGAGATGGCAGGACTGGTGCCGGTCTCCGGCTCCAGCTACTCCTACACCTACGCCACCCTGGGCGAGGGGATGGCCTGGATCTGCGGCTGGTGCCTGGTCCTGGAATACGCCGTCTCGGTGGCCGCCGTCGCCGTCGGCGCCGGGCAGTACGTCAATGAAACGGTGTCCGCCTTCGGCCTGAGCCTGCCGGATGCCATCTCGCAGCCGCCGGGATCCGGCGGAGTGTTCAACCTGCCGGCCATGGTGATTGTGCTCCTGTCGATGGCGCTGCTGGTGCGCGGCGCCAAGGAAAGCGCCTGGATCAACACCGCCATCGTGATCATCAAGATCGTCATCCTGCTGTTCTTCTGCGTCATCGCCTTTAGCGCCTTCAACTCGGGCCACTTCGAGCCGCTGATGCCGATGGGTGCCGCCGGTGTCTCGGCCGCCGCGTCAAGGGTGTTCTTCTCCTACATCGGTTTCGATGCCGCGTCCACCGCGGGTGAAGAGGCCCGCAACCCGCAGCGGGACCTGCCGCGCGCCATCATGCTCTCCATGGTCATCGTCACCACGCTGTACGTGCTGGTGGCCGTGGCCGCCGTCGGAGCCCGCGAATGGACCTGGTTTGACGGCACCCAGGCCGCGCTGGTGCAGATCCTGCAGGAAATCACCCACCAGCCGTGGATCGCCTTCGTCTTTTCCGTCGGCGCCGTGCTGGCCATCGCCAGCATCGTGCTGACCGTGCTCTATGGTCAGACCCGCATCCTGATGTCGATGTCCCGGGACGGGCTGGTGCCCAAGGTCTTCGGCAGGATTTCCGCCCGTACCGGCACCCCGGTGGCCGGGACGCTCATCGTGGGCATCGCCGTCGCCCTCACCGCCGGCCTGATCCCGCTGGGCGCGCTGGCCGACGCCACCAGCATCGGCACGCTGTTCGCCTTCGCGCTGGTCAACCTGGCAGTGATCTACCTGCGCCGCAAGCGTCCGGAACTCAAGCGCAGCTACCGGGTGCCGCTGTACCCGCTGACCCCCATCCTGGGCTCGCTGATGTGCATCTACCTGATGATCAACCTGGGCGGCATCACCTGGCTGGTCTTCGCCGGCTGGATGCTGGTGGGAATCGTGGCCTACTTCGGCTACGGCCGCCGGCATTCCAAGGTGGCGCAGCTGAGCGCCGAGGAGTACCGTGTGCTGGCGACCAGCACGTTCGAGGACGAACCCATGAAAGTCGGGCAGCAATGACCATCGCCACCGATCCGCAGCAGCCGGCGACGCCCGGCGTGCCCCCGGTCACCATGCTGAATCCGGATTTCCCCTTCAGCTACGACCTGTACCTGCAGCATCCGGCCGGGCTGGGCTCCGTCCCGGCGGAGCTGTACGGCACCGAAGTCGCCGTGGTCGGTGCCGGCTTGTCCGGTCTGGTGACCGCCTACGAGCTGATGAAACTTGGCCTGCGTCCGGTCCTTTACGAGGCGGACCAGCTGGGCGGACGGCTGCGCACGGCCAGCTTCCCGGCGGCGCCGGATGTGGTGGCGGATCTGGGCGGGATGCGCTTCCCGGTCTCCGGCCGCTCCTTCTACCACTACGTGGACAAGCTGGGACTGGCGACGGCGGCGTTCCCCAACCCGCTCGCGGAGGTCACCTCCAGCACCGTCATCGAGCTGGCCGGCGCCTCGCACTACGCCAGGACGTCCGCGGACCTGCCGGCGTTCTTCCACGAGGTGGCCGCGGCGTGGAAGGCCGCCGTGAACGACGGCGCCCAGTTCGCCGAGATGCAGGAGGCCATCCGGACCCGCGACACCGCCCGGATCAAGACGCTCTGGAACGCGCTGCTGCCGGAGCTGGATGAGGAGACGTTCTACGGCTTCATCGCGCAGAGCAAGTCCTTCAGGGACGCGGGCTTCGCCCACCGCGAGGCCTTCGGCCAGGTCGGCTTCGGCACCGGCGGCTGGGACACCGACTTCCCGAACTCCATCCTGGAGATCCTGCGCGTGGTCTATACGGACGCCGACGACGGCCACCGCTACCTGCTGGGCGGGGCGCAACGCCTGCCCGAGGCGCTCTGGCACCACTCGCCGTCGGACATTTCGCCGTCGGAGATGAAGCACTGGCCCGCGGGCACCTCGCTGGCGTCGCTGCACAACGGCTCCCCGCACGGGGCGGTGGCCAGGATTTCCCGCGAGCCGGACGGCAATATCCGCGTCCAGGAACGCTGGGGCCGCTCGGCCAGCTACCGCGCCGTGGTGACCACCTGCCAGTCGTGGCTGCTCTCCACCCGGATCCACACCGAGGAAGGGCTTTTCGCGCCCGAGATGTGGACCGCCATCGAGCGCTCGCACTACATGCAGTCCTCGAAGACCTTCGTGATGGTGGACCGGCCGTTCTGGAAGGACATCGACCCGGAAACCGGCCGCGAGGTGCTCTCCATGACGCTGACGGATCGGCTGAACCGGGCCACCTACCTGCTGGACAACGGGCCGGACAAGCCCGCCGTCATCCTGCTCTCCTACACCTGGAACGACGACGCGCTGAAGTGGCTGGCGCTGAGCGCGGAGGAGCGGGTGGAGCTGATGCTGCATTCGCTCAAGCAGATCTACCCCAAGGTGGACATCGCCTCGCACATCGTTGGCCAGCCCATCACGGTGTCCTGGGAGGCGGACCCGAACTTCATGGGGGCGTTCAAGGCCAACCTGCCCGGGCACTACCGCTACCAGCAGCGGCTCTTCACGCACTTCAAGCAGGACCTGCTGCTGGAGGCCCAGCGCGGAATTTTCCTGGCCGGGGACGATGTGTCCTTTACTGCGGGCTGGGCCGAGGGCGCGGTCACGACCGGCCTGAACGCGCTCTGGGGCGTGGTGGCGCATCTGGGCGGAAGCTCGGCGCCGGGCAATCCGGGTCCGGGGGAGCTGCTGGATGAGCTGGGGCCGGTGCCGCTGGACTGAGGGCGATCCGGTTCCCCGTTATGCCACAGTTCCGGACGGATGCCGTGGACGGCGCCGGGGCAGTTGTCCGCAGCTGCTGCATTTGCTCTGCGGCGCCAGTTCAGCCGGCGGGTTTGCGCAGCACGACGAACTGGTAGTGCCGGTCTTCGGCCTCCGGATCGGGACCCGGCCAGCTGGTGAACGACTCGATCTCCCCATGCGCGGCGAGCATACGCTGCAGCGTCTGGTCCGAGCGCCGGCTGAAGAACCGGGGCGGAGTGTGGGAATCGTCCGGGCGCAGGCTCTCCTCGTCGTCGCCGGACCACAGCCCGATGGCCAGCGGAGCCGACGGCTTGAGCACTCGCAGCAGCTCGCCCAGGACCTGGTCAAGGTCGTGGTTGGGGATGTGCAGCAGCGTGCTCATGGTCCAGCCGGCGTCGAAGGACTCAGTGCCGAAGGGCAGCGAACGCACGGAGCCGACGACGGCGTCCAGGCCTTTGCCCCGGGCCAGCCGGACATGTTCGCGGGAGAGGTCCAAGCTGCGGTATTCCAGGCCGGCACCGGTGAACAGCAGTCCGTCGGCACCTGTTCCGCAGCCGAACTCCACCACCGAGCGGTGGTCCTCGCTCCGGATCAGGTCCAGGAAGCGGCCCAGGGCCGCCAGCCGCAGCGGATCTCCGTGGGTCTTGTCCCGCTCCGCTGCCTGTTGATCGTAGGAGCCGGCCAGGTCCTGCTCGAAGTCATCCATCCCTGCCCATTATGGACTGTGCCGCGGGAAGTGATCCTTATTGCGGGTCTGTGTCTGTTGCGGGTCTGCTTTTCTCGTAGTTGCCGGTGACGGTGCTGGTAAAGGCAGGGAAAGTCAGTTGAAGACGACGGTCCTGTTGCCGTCCAGCAGCACCCGGTGCTCAGCGTGCCACTGGACCGCGGTCGCCAGCGTCCGGCCCTCCACATCCCGGCCCAGCGCCACCAGCTGCTCGGCGGAGCGGCCGTGGTCCACCCGGATGACTTCCTGCTCGATGATCGGACCCTC
>JBBRKU010000062.1:0-8312 GCA_038231735.1 Actinomycetales bacterium
ATCTGGGACAGGCCGAGCTCCTCCGACGCCGGGACCACCTTTTCCTCGATGACGCGCCAGAGCATGGAGTACTGCGGCTGGTTGGAGATCAGCTGGACGCCGAGCTCCTTGGCCAGGGCATGGCCGGCACGGATCTGCTCTTCGGTCCACTCGCTGACGCCGATGTAGAGAGCCTTGCCGGCCCGGACGACGTCGGCGAAGGCCTGCATCGTCTCCTCCAGCGGCGTTTCGACGTCGTAGCGGTGGGCCTGGTAGAGGTCCACGTAGTCCGTCTGCAGCCGTTTGAGGGAGCCGTTGATGGACTCGAGGATGTGCTTGCGGGACAGGCCGACGTCGTTGTGCCCCTTGGGGCCGGTGGGTCCGAAGACCTTGGTGAAGACTTCCAGAGACTCGCGGCGCTCGCCTTTCAGGGCTTCGCCGAGCACCGTTTCCGCCGCCGTGTTGGCATAGACGTCCGCCGTGTCGAAGGTGCTGATGCCGGCGTCCAGGGCGGCCCGGACGCACTGCGTGGCGACGTCGTTCTCCACCTGGGACCCGTGCGTAAGCCAGTTCCCGTACGTGATTTCCGAGATTTTGAGCCCGCTGTTGCCGAGGTACCTGAATTCCATGGTTTTTGACCTTGTCTTCTTCTCGAGGGTGTTTGTCCGTTGGCGGTCAGGCGCGTGCGCCCTGTCCACCAGCGTAGACACCTCCGGTCCGGGTTTGCAGTGCTGGGCCGGGCCCAGCGCATCCTAGGATTGGGCTGCCCACCTTGCATTCCAGCCTGCGCGGGTGTGGAATCTGATGACGACGGCGGAATCGAGACGAATCGGCCGTTAACTGGCTGAGTGGTGGAAGGCATCAGCCCGCCACCACTCACCCCCCAAGAAACATGTGCTCCGGTTGACCCCCGGGAGCCGATTCACACATTCATGATTATGGCATGCACTAATGATTATGTGACTATCTGTCTCTCATTGTGAGACAATCCCGCGGGACATTTGAGGGTCCGCCGACGCAGGGGTCCGCGGTCACTGCTCCTGGGCCAGTGCACCTCTGGCGGCCTGGCGACGCTGGGTCCGGACGGAGATCCAGATCATGGCCAACCCCACAGTCAGGAAGATGATGGCCGCGTAGGAGATCAGGTCCATGAACGTCAGGATGGCCAGCGGTACATCGAGGCGGAAGGACGCCACCTGCAGCACGGTCAGCAGGACCACCATGCAGAAGGAGGCGCAGATGATGCCAGCCGCCGCGCATTCCGTCCGTAGCCGCGAGGACCGGACCGCTTGCGCCGTCGGCAAAATCAGGCAGGCCGCGGCGTAGGCGGGATAAAGCCGGCCCGCGACGATGTAGAGGCTTACCGAGATCTGGTCCCCGTAGCCCGTCAGACCCGTACGGGAGACGGGGAGATCGCTGAGCAGGAACGGCACCACGGTGCCGATGCACACGATTATCAGCGCCCACATACCAATGGGACCGCGGATGAGCCGTTCGCTTCTGGGGGAGCGGTAGGCCGCGGCAACCTTCGCCGCAAGGATGAAGAAGATGGCGTAGAGGGCGAAACGCAGCAGAAGATTGGCGACATTGCGGCCACCCAGTACGCCGTCGACCGGCAGGTAAATGGTGGGAAGACTCAGGCCCACGGCCAGAGCGAGGAGTACAAAGACCCAGAACAATCCGGCGTTTCTGCCCTTGAGAGCGGCGGGTAATCTCCAAATGGCGCTTGCCAGACAAAGACCCAATGCCACCCATTGCAGTACTACTATCATCCGAGATGCTCCCAAAGTGCTTTTGTTTGTTCATTGTCCTGATCTATGCGCCGCAGCGTTTTCCCCAGCGAGCTGAGCCGGCTGGCCGCCAAGGTGACCAGGTCACTGTCGGACAGTCCGCGCAGGGCGGCCTCGCGGGCGTCCCTGGGCCAGCTCGCCTCCTCGGGGGACAGCAACCCGGTAACGACTAGGCCGTTGGCCAGGCCGACCCCGGCGATCCGGGCGGCCTGGATGGCGACGGCTGGCGGGAGGCGGTTGGCCCGCAGCTGCGCGGAGAGATTCTGCGGGGCCATGCGCAGCTCCGCGGAGATCCGCTGGCGCAGATTCGACCTGTCAATGGCGTCGATCCAGCTGCGCACCGACGATCCGTGCGGCATCACCGAGAGGTTCTGCGCAACCGCATCGCTCCGGGATTCACTGGCGGCATTGCGGTTAATAATCTCCCGGAGCAGGTCGACGTCGGAAATCTGGCTGAGCAGTTCGTCCTCGGTTGGCGGCTGGCCGCCCTCAGCCAGGTCGGCAAACGATTCAAAGCCAGACAGGGCGGCGAGGACGTCGACGTCGAATGCGCGGCAGACGCTGACGACGGTGCTGACGCCGATCTTGCCGCGCACCAGCTGCTGGGTCAGGGTGGAGCGCTTGATGCCCGAGCGTCCGGAGACGGCGGCCATGCTGGTACCGGGCGCAACAGCATGAAGCCACTGTTGGAACGCCTTCGCGGGCACGGACATGGGGGTGACTTCCTTGGAGGTGGGGAACTGCTGCCTCTGATTTTACGCAGGGAAATTTCCCGTTTATGCTGACAGTGCTGGTCCTCCTTTTTGCGCACCCCCCAAGTGCAAAACGGAGGGCCAGTTTTTTCCCGGTCGCGGGCGGCGGGGCCAGCGCACCGTCTCCGTCAGTGCAGCGTCTCCGGATGCTGGGACGCCGCCGCGACCGGGTCCAGGTCCGCCAGAGTGAGCGGATGCGCCGGGCTTGCCCCCACCGGATAGCTGCTGTGCACGCGCAGTTGCGAGTCGATGTGGAGCAGTTCGCCCGGTTCCATCAGCCGCCAGCCGGGGTCCGGATCCATCCGTTCCGTGGCGATGATGACGGCCGGCCGTTCCGCTAAGGCCCGGCTGTGGACCTGGATCCGGTGGCTCCTGGCCTCCAGATGAGCGCCCCTCGTGTGGCCGCCGGCAGGCCGCGGCAGGACGTAGAGTTCGTGCGTGGCCGGGTACCGAAGCGCCCATAACTCTGTCCCGGATGCCACTATCAGATTCAGGCTGTAGACCGGCAGATTCTCCGCAATCCAGGCCACTGCCGCCTGGATCCCGGCCGCGACGTTGCCGCCGTGGCGCCGGATCTCGGCGGTGATAAGTGCAAACATGCGTTCGCTGTCGGTCTGCCCGAGGACCAGGTGCCGGCTGCCGAGCTCGGCGAGTCGGCCGTCAAGGATTTCAAGACCGCCAAAGGTGCCGTTATGGGCGAACAGGCGTCCGTCCTGTTCGAACGGATGCGTGTTGACGGTGGTGTGGGCTCCCGTGCTCGCGTAGCGGACGTGGGCAAGGAAGGTGGTGCTTTCCAGCTCCCGTGCAGCCCGGGCAAAAACGCGGTCCTGCCAGGCCGCCATCGGCTGCTTGGTCACCAGCGGATTCCCGTCGCGGCCGAAAACGCCGATGCCGGCGCCGTCGGGCTCCCGGTGACTCTGCACGCTCAGGCTGTCCGGGGCCTTCAGCAGCCAAAAGGTCGCTTTCGCTGGCGTGATGCCTGCATGCATACCAAACAAGCGGCACATCGTTGCCCTCCCTGGTCCCTGGCAGTCAGTGATGGAACGCGGCGCTGTGGCCGGTTGCCGGCATCGGTCCGGTCAGCGCGTCGAGGTAGGCGACCGCCTTTTTCAAATCCGCCAGGAAACTGCCGGCGAGGTCGCGCGTGAAGCCGTTCCGGACGACGATCCGTTGCACCGTGATTGCGGAAAGGGCATCCGGCATCGGATAGGCCGGCACCAGCCAGCCGCTCATGCGCAGCCGCTCGGAAAGGTGGTGCAGGTTCCAGTTGGCGGTGTATCCGTCCTTCAGCTGCCAGGCGAAGACGGGGATGTCGGAGCCGTCGCTCCAAAGCTGGAAGGGCGCCATTTTGCCGATCTCCCCGGACAGATAGAGGGCGACGTCCCTTGAGGCGGACTGCACCTCCCGGTACCCCTCGAAGCCCAGCCTGAGGAAGAGGTAATACTGCAGAAGCACCTGGGCCCCTGGGCGGGAAAAGTTCAACGCAAAGGTGGGCATGTCCCCGCCCAGGTAGCTGACCTTGAAGACCAGGTCTTCGGGCAGCCGGTCCTCGCTGCGCCAGACAATCCAGCCCAGTCCCGGATACACCAGACCATACTTATGGCCGGAGGTGTTGATGGAGGCAACCCGTTCCAGCCGGAAGTCCCATTCGATCTCCGGCTGCAGGAACGGCGCGATCATCGCACCCGATGCACCGTCCACATGGATCGGGATGTCCAGCCCGGTGCGTGCCTGGATCGCATCCAGCGCGGTCGCGATCTGCTGGACGGGCTCGTACAGGCCGGTGTAGGTGACGCCCATGATGGCCACTACTCCGATGGTGTTCTCATCCACGTATTGGTCCAGGTCATGGCCATCGAAGACCCGGTGCTCCTGCGAAATCGGGACATAGCGCGCCTCCACATCCCAGTAATTGCAAAACTTCTCCCAGCACACCTGCACGGCGGAACTGAGCACCAGATTCGGTTTGTCCGCCGGTTTCCCCGCCGCCTTCCGCAGGTGCTGCCAGCGCCGCTTCATGGCCAGGCCGCCGAGCATACACGCCTCGGACGAACCTATCGTGGACGTGCCGATGGCCGCGGCCGGATCCGGCGCGTTCCACAGATCGGCCAGCATCCGCCAGCAGCGGGTCTCGATGGCCGCGGTCTGGGGATATTCGTCCTTGTCGATCATGTTCTTGTCCGCGGCCTCGGCGTACAGCTGCTTTGCCGGCTCTTCCATCCACGTGCCCACGAACGTTGCCAGGTTCAGCCGGGCATTGCCGTCCAGCATGGCCTCGTCGTGGACCACCTGGTAGGCGGTCTCCGGCAGGGACTCTCCGTCCGGAAGGACGAACCGGGGAAACTCCGTCGCCTCGCCCGGCCTGCTGAACAGCGGATTGAGTCCGACGGACATATTTGATTCCTTTTTCGAGACACTACGCGCAGTCTGCATTTCGGAACTCCCTGGTCTGGTGGGCCGCAAAGGACGGTGTGCGGCACTTCCGGTACAACCGTAGCCCCCGGTTCGGCTCCTGTGCGGGAGGGGAGCGGTGGACTTGGCGCCGCTCGACCAGTACTAGTACGTTCGATCCTTGTGACTCCAACCGACGTTCTCTCCAGCACCCTCCTGGGACTGGGGACCGGTTTGGCCCTGATCATTGCCATCGGGGCGCAGAACGCGTTTGTGCTGCGGCAGGGGATCCGCGGCGAGCACGTCGGAATCCTGGTGCTGATCTGCGCCCTCTCCGATGCGGTGCTGATTGCGGCCGGCATCATCGGCATCGGTGCCCTGATCCACGCCGCCCCGGCCGTCGTCGTCGTTATCCGCCTTGCAGGGGGACCTTCCTGCTTGTTTACGGAGTACTGGCGGCCAGGCGCGCCATCCGGCCCGGCACTTTGACCGCTGCAAAGGGCGCGGGCGCGCCCAGCCGGACGGCCGCCGTTGCCACCGTCTTGGCGCTGACCTGGCTGAATCCGCACGTGTACCTGGACACCGTCCTGCTGCTGGGCTCGGTGGCCACGCAGCAGGGACCGGAGCTGCGCTGGTGGTTCGGCGCCGGAGCCGCCATTGGCAGCATTGTCTGGTTCAGCGCCCTGGGGTTCGGAGCACGGCTGCTGCGGCCGTTCTTTGCCCGTCCGGCATCCTGGCGGATCCTGGACGGGTTGATTGCCGTGGTCATGATCGCACTGGGAATTCGGATGGCCGTCGGGTTCTAGCCGGACATGGGCCGGATTGCGTCCACTGACCCGGTCAGATAGCCAGGTCCAGTGACTCCAAAGCTTCAAAGGCTGCGTCATCCAAAACAACATTGGCCGCGCCCATGTTTTCCTCCAGATGCTTGACCGAACCCGTGCCCGGGATGGGCATCATCGCCCGCGAGCGGCGCAGCAGCCAGGCCAAGGCGATCTGGGCCCTCGTCGCACCAAGCCGGGTGGCCACCGTCTCCAGCGGACCGCCAGGTGCCGCCAGCTCGCCGGCGGAAATAGGCGCCCAGGGGATAAAGCCGATGCCGTTGTCCGCAGCGTAGTCCAGGACGTCCTCGGAGCTGCGGTCGGTGAGATTGAAGCGGTTCTGCACGGTGGAAACGGTAAAGAACCGCTCCGCCGAGCGCAGCTGTTCCACGCTGACCTGCGAGAGGCCCAAGGCGCGCACCTTGCCCTCCTGCTGCAGCTCACGCAGCACGCCGAACTGCTCCTCGGCGTCCACCTTGGGATCGATCCGGTGTAGTTGCAGCAGATCCAGGGCGTCAACCTTGAGCTTGCGCAGGCTGAGTTCGGTCTGCTGGCGCAGGTATTCCGCGCGGCCCACCGGGATCCATTTGTTGGGCCCGGTACGGGTGAAGCCGACCTTGGTGGCTATCTTCACGTGCTTGTAGGGGTGCAGTGCCTGCGCAATGATTTCCTCGCTGATGTTGGGACCATAGGAATCAGCGGTATCGATGAAGTCAACGCCCAGTTCGACGGCGCGGCGCACGACGGCGATCGCGGCGTCCCGGTCGGCCGGTTCGCCCCAGACCCCGTCGCCGACGATCCGCATGGCACCAAAGCCAAGGCGCCGGACGGTGCCCAGGTCCTTGAGCTTGATCGTTGAAGCCGTGGTCGTGTCTTTGAGATTGTCCATGTGGGCGCTAACCATGCTCTCCGCGCTGGTATTCCGTCCGGGAGTACAGGCCCTCCCGCAGTTGCAGGACCAGCCAGGGACTGAAGGCGAACGGAACCAGCCCGACCGCGTGTTCCAGGTCCGCCGGATCCACCCAGGCCCAGTCACAGACCTCCTCGGGATTGGGAACCGGCGGCTGCGCGGGATCGCCCCGATAGAGGACGCTGTAGACCGGACAAATCTCGTTTTCGACAATGCCGGAGGCGTCCACGGCCCGGTAGCGGAAGTCCGCCAGCACGGGTTCCGGGTCGGAGATCTCGATGCCCAGCTCCTGTTCCGCCCGGCGCACGATGGCTTCGTGGACCGGCTCGTCCGGGGCCGGATGGCCGCAGAAGGAGTTGGTCCACACACCCGCCCAGGTTGCCTTGGACAGCGCACGGCGGGTGAGTAGGGTTCGCCCCTGGACATCGAAGACGTGGCAGGAAAAGCCCAGATGGAGCGGAGTCGACGTTGTATGGATTGTCTGCTTGGGGGCAACACCCACCCTCCGGCCCTCATCGTCCAGCAGGCAGACCAGCTCCTGTGGAACCGCCTTTTGGGGAGTAGTCACCCCTTCGCCTGCCTGTGGTCCGGCTGCTGTCCGTTCGGCTGTTGTCCCTGAGCCAGCGACGCCGCTGCCGCCGTGATACGGTTGGCCATCCCCTTGAAAATGGCACCGTGGAAGGGCAGCACGGCCAGCCAGTACAGGCGCCCACCCAGGCCCTTGGGGAAGAACACTGCCCGCTGCCGGTAGAGAGCACCGCTTCCGTCGTCGTCGGCCCGCATTTCCAGCCACGCCCGCCCGGGTACTTTCATCTCCGCGCGAAGGCGCAGCAGTGAGCCCCGGTCAATCCGTTCCACCCGCCAGAAATCCAGCGCGTCCCCGGTGTGCAACTGAGTGGGGTTCAGTCGGCCACGGCGCAGGCCGACTCCTCCGGCCAGTTTGTCCAGCCAGCCCCGCACGGACCAGGCCAAGGGAAACGAGTACCAGCCGTTATCACCACCGATGCCCTCTATCACCTGCCATAACTGCTCCCTGGTTGCCGTCGTCGCCTGCTGTTGGTTGTCCTGGTACACCGGATGTCCGGCCCACTGCGGGTCGCTGGGAAGCGGATCGCTCGGCGCTCCGTGTACCGAGGCGTTCTGCCAGCTGGTTTCGACGTCTCCGGCTGCCATCCGGGCCAACGCCAGGCCCACGGCCCGACGGTAACCGACCAGCCCCGCCTCGGGAGGCTTGATGTAGCGGTGGATGTCATGTTCCCCGACGACGCAGTTCTGCTGCAGCGAGCCGATCAGCGGCACGGCCAGGGAACGGGGTACGGGGGTGACCAGATTGACCCACTGTGATGCCAGCCAGGGCGTCAGGACCGGCAGGGCAACCACGGGACGGTGCGGCAGCCCGGCCTCCGCGGCGTAGCCGTTCATCATCTGGTCGTACCGCAGGACATCCGGACCGCCCAGGTCGAAGGTGCGGTTAAGCGACGCCGGAAGGCCTGCCGCCGCCACCAGGTAGTAGAG
This sequence comes from Actinomycetales bacterium, assembly GCA_038231735.1. Taxonomy (GTDB): domain Bacteria; phylum Actinomycetota; class Actinomycetes; order Actinomycetales; family Micrococcaceae; genus Arthrobacter_M. The sequence continues at coordinate 8,159 of JBBRKU010000062.1, forward strand.
CACATCGCGGATCGCTATCGGCTGGACCTTGTTGCGGACCCAACGCGGTGCCACCATAAAGGGCAGCACTTCGGTCAGGTGCCGGATCATTTCAAAGGACGCTGAACCTGCGCCGATCACGACTCCGGCCTGCAGCACCACGGCAGGCACAGGG
>JBBRKU010000063.1:0-8128 GCA_038231735.1 Actinomycetales bacterium
CACGACGAACGCGGACTTCAGCCGCGGGAAGGTGCCGTCCTTGTAGGTCAGCCCGGCGCTCTTGGCCAGGCCGGTCATGGTGCCCATGGCGTCAAAGAAGTTGGTGAATACGAGGGTGAACACCAGCATCGTGGCTGCCAGTCCGCCGACCCGGCCGAAGGCACCGAACAGGTCGAAGTGTCCCACCAGCCCCAGGTCAGGAAGGGATACCAACTGGCCGGCGAGCACCGGGGTATTCAGGTGCCAGCCGCCCGGGTTCTTAGCGCTCGCGGCGCCGATGTGCATGGTGGCCTCGACGACGGCCGCCAGCACGGTGGTGCCGGCGATGCCGATCAGCAGGCCGCCCTGGATCTTCCGTGCCACCAGGATCCCCATCGCCAGCAGTCCGACGACGAAGATGACCGTGGGGATGGAGTTAATGGAGCCGTCCTGGCCCAGCTGGACCGGCGGCCCACCCTTGGTGGGACGGACGAAGCCGGAGTCGACAAAGCCGATGAAGGCGATGAACAGGCCGATTCCGACGGTGATGGCCGCCTTGAGTTCGCGCGGTACCGCCCGGAAGATGGCCGTCCGGGCGCCGGTGATCCCGAACAGCACAATCAGCAAGCCGTTGATCACCACCAGGCCCATCGCTTCGGCCCAGGTGACTTCATGGATGACGGATACCGCCAGGAAGGAGTTGATGCCCAGCCCGGCCGCCAGGCCGAAGGGCAGGTTGGCGATCAGGCCGAAGATGATGGTCATCAGTCCGGCCGTGAGGCCGGTGACGGCCCCCACCTGCGCCGCCGAAAGCCAGCCGCCGGCCACATCCACCGGAGCGGAGGTGGCGCTGAAGCCGCCCAGGATCAGCGGATTGAGGATCACGATGTAGGCCATCGTGAAAAAGGTCACCAGCCCGCCGCGCATTTCACGCGCCACGGTGGAGCCGCGCTGGGTGATCTTGAAAAAGGTGTCCAGCCGGGAGGATTTGATCTCCGGCGGGGATGGTCGCCGTGCCGGATCGGAATGGTCCGATTTGCCAAAGGGTTTGGCCAAAAGAGTCATGTCAGCCACCGGTCCTAGTAATCAATCCTGGATTCGAGCGTGCTCCACGTCTCGAAGGGGGCAATGGCACGGACCGTCTCCGGGTCCAGCTGGCGGACCGGCATCAGCCGCTCGGCCACCGGGGTCTCAAAGTAGTTGTAGAACACGGCGTCATCAAAGCCGGCCCGGGCCGCATCGTGGCGGTCGGCGGCAAAGAAGACGTGCCCCACGCGTGCCCACAGTGCCGAGGCCAGGCACATCGGGCACGGCTCGCAGCTGGAATACAGGGTTGCTCCGCTCAGATCGAAGGTACCCAGTTGTGAACAGGCGTTGCGGATGGCCGTGACTTCGGCGTGTGCGGTGGGATCATTGGCGGCAGTCACGCGGTTGACGCCGTCGAACACCTGCCCGTCCGCGGTGACGATGACGGCGCCGAACGGCCCGCCGCTGTTGTGCACATTGGCTGATGCCAGCTCAATGGCCCTGGCCAGATGCTGCTGGCCGGTGACGATGGATTTCATGGCGACTCCCTTTGCTTCGGAGCTGCCAGGAGAGTGCGGACATGTCGATGATGGGTCGGCACCCTTACCCGGCAGATAAATTCTTGAAGGTTAAGTTGCGCCTGGTAGATAGCTCCCGTGACTCAGGCGCCCGCCTTGGCTGTGACGAGACTAACACTGTGGTGTGAGCCAAGCAATACCTTTTTGGAATCAAATTTTCGGAGAGTGGAATTCCATCCCCGGGGGGGGAATGGGGCCGGACGGCGGGTTGGAGTTAGCTGGTTTGGGTTAGTTGCGGTTCATCTCACCGGAGATGACGCGGGCGGCCTGCTGCAGCAGCGGCACGGCGCGCTGGGCAAAGGAGTCGTCCACCCGGGAACCCGGTCCGGACACGGAAATGGCGGTCGGCGTGGGGGCATGGGGAACCGCCATGGCGAAGCAGCGCACGCCGATCTCCTGCTCGCCGTCGTCGATCGAATAGCCGCGTTCGCGGATCCGGTCCAGTTCAGCGATCAGGGCGTCGATATCACCGATGCTCATCGCCGTGGGCCGGGGCATGCCGGCGCGCGAAACGATGCCGCGCACCACCTCGTCATCGAGCTGGGCCAGGATCGCCTTGCCGACGCCGGTGTCATGGGTATGGGCACGCCGGCCCACCTCGGTGAACATCCGCATCGAGTGCGGTGACGGCACCTGGGCCACGTAGATCACCATGTCCGAGTCCAGCACGGCCATATTGGAGGTCTCGCCCAGTGTGTCCACCAGGGATTTGAGCTGCGGCCGGGCCAGCGCACCGAGCTGTTTGTTCGCACCTTCGCCCAGGCGGATCAGCCGCGGACCCAGGGCGTAGCGGCGGTTGGCCAGCTGGCGGAGGTAGCCCATGGTCACCAGCGTGCGCAGCAGCCGGTGAATGGTGGGCAGCGGCAGATCGGTCGACGACGACAGCTCGCTGAGCGTGACCTCTCCCCCGGCGTCGGTGATCAGCTCCAGCAGCTCGAACACACGCTCAACGGACTGGACGCCGCCGGAAGGTTTGTCGGCCATTTCTGCGCTCTCCTGATCGCTTGATGTGGCAACTCTTATCCACATCGTGAAAAAGTAGTTATATAAAATCTCAACATACAGTACCGCGGCGCATTTTGGCGGCTGGGATGAGGCCGCAGATCCGCGGCGACAGCGGAAACTTCCGCGCCGCCGGGCGCCGCCCTTGTGTTTCCACTGTGTAGATAATAATATCCATAATACGAAAACAATCAGATCAGGAACCCACGCCGGTCGCTACCGGCACCAGGAGGAACTTCAATGGCGAACCCCAGCCCCGGAAATTCGATCACCCTGCGCGTCGAGGCACCGTCCAGCTTCAGCGCCACCAGTGAGCTTGCCGCCGCGGTCGGCGCGGCCGGCGCGGCCATCACCGCCCTGGACGTGACGTCGTCGCACCACGAGACGATCGTCGTCGACGTCACCTGCAACACCACCGATGATGCCCACGCGGCCCGGGTGAAGGACGCCCTGAACGCGCTCGACGGCGTCACCGTCCGGAAGGTCTCCGACCGCACCTTTTTGATGCACCTGGGCGGCAAACTCGAGGTCGTCCCGAAGGTAGCCCTGCGCAACCGGGACGACCTGTCCCGTGCTTACACGCCCGGCGTCGCCCGCGTCTGCATGGCCATCGCGGAAGACCCGTCCGCCGCCCGGAACCTGACCATCAAGCGCAACACCATCGCCGTCGTCACCGACGGCTCCGCCGTGCTGGGCCTGGGCAACATCGGGCCAGCCGCCGCGCTGCCGGTGATGGAGGGCAAGGCCGCGCTGTTCAAGCAGTTCGCCAACGTGGACGCCTGGCCGGTCTGCCTGGACACCCAGGACACCGAGGAAATCATCATGATCGTCAAGGCGCTGGCCCCGGTCTACGGCGGAGTGAACCTGGAGGACATCGCGGCTCCGCGCTGCTTCGAGATCGAAACCCGGCTGCGTGAGGAGCTGGACATCCCGGTCTTCCACGATGACCAGCACGGCACCGCCATTGTCACCCTGGCCGCGCTGACCAACGCGCTGCGCGTGGTGGACAAGAGGATCGGCGACGTCAAGATTGTGGTGGCCGGCGTCGGCGCTGCCGGCAATGCCATCATCCAGCTGCTGAAGGCCCAGGGTGCCACGAACATCGTCGCCTGCGGGCGCAACGGTGCCATCAACCGCGACGAAAGCTACACGGATGCGCACCGCACCTGGCTGGCGGAGAACACCAACCCGGAGAATTTCAGCGGCAGCCTGCATGATGCGGTCGCCGGGGCTGACGTCTTCATCGGCGTCAGCGGCCCCAACGTGCTCGGCGAGGAGCAGGTTGCCAGCATGGCGAAGGACTCGATCGTCTTCGCGATGGCAAACCCGACCCCGGAGGTGGACCCGGTGATCGCGGCCAAGTATGCAGCCGTCGTCGCCACGGGACGCAGCGACTTCCCCAACCAGATCAACAACGTGCTCGCGTTCCCCGGCTTCTTCCGCGGGCTGCTGGATGCTGGAGTATCGGACATCACTCCCAATATGCTGGTGGCAGCGGCTGAGGCGATCGCCAACCGCGTTGCCGACGACGAGCTGAACGCCAGCTTCATCATCCCCAGCGTTTTCGACCCGCACGTGGCCGCCGATGTCGCGGCCGCCGTCGCGGCCGCAGCCCAGGAAACGGCCCGGGAAGCGGCGCAGGCCGCGGCCCGGGAATCCGTCCGCGAAACCCAGAACGCCTAGCACGCCGCCCCCTACCGACAGATACCGACAGATACCGACAGAAAAGAGATCCACGCAATGGCCATCTCATTGACCGATCCGCTGCCCATTGACCGGGCCCAGGAAATTCTGACCCCGGAGGCGCTGGCCTTCCTTGAAGCGCTGCACCACCGCTTCGCCGGCACGCGCAAGGAGCGGCTGGCGGACCGGCTGGCCAAGCGCCAGGAGGTGGCCCGGACCGGCCGCCTGGATTTCCTGCCGGGAACCAAGGACGTGCGCGACGGCGACTGGCAGGTTGCGTCCGCGCCGGAGGCCCTGCGGGACCGCCGGGTGGAGATGACCGGCCCCGCCTCGCCCGCCAAGATGGCCATCAACGCGCTGAACTCCGGCGCCAAGGTCTGGCTGGCGGACCTCGAGGACGCCAGCACCCCCACCTGGCCCAACGTCGTCGACGCGCAGCTGAACCTGCGCGACGCCGCACTCGGCACCCTGTCCTTCACCTCCGAGGAGGGCAAGGAATACCGGCTCCGCACCGACGCGCCGCTGGCCGTCGTCGTCGTCCGTCCCCGCGGCTGGCACATGGTGGAGCGCCACGTTATGGTCGACGGCGAGCCGGTGGCCGGTGCGCTGGTGGACTTCGGCCTGCACTTCTTCCACACCGCCGCGCTGCTGCTGGCGAACGGGCAGGGACCTTACTACTACCTGCCCAAAATGGAGGGCTATCTGGAGGCCCGGCTGTGGAACGAGGTGTTCGTTTTTGCGCAGGACTACCTAGGCATCCAGCAGGGCACCATCCGCGCCACCATGCTGATCGAGACCATTCCTGCCGCGTTTGAAATGGATGAGATCCTCTTTGAGCTGCGCGAGCATGCCTCCGGCCTGAACGCCGGCCGCTGGGACTACCTGTTCAGCATCGTCAAGTACTTCCGCGACGCCGGAGCCGAGTTTGTCCTGCCGGACCGTGCCTCCGTGGTCATGACCGCGCCGTTTATGCGCGCCTACACCGAGCTGCTGGTCAAGACCTGCCACCACCGCGGCGCGTTCGCGATGGGCGGGATGGCCGCGGTCATCCCGAACCGGCGCGAGCCGGAGGTCACCGCACAGGCCTTCGAGAAGGTCCGTGCGGACAAGACCCGCGAGGCCAACGACGGCTTCGACGGTTCCTGGGTGGCGCACCCGGACCTGGTCCCGGTCTGCCAGGAGGTCTTTGACGCCGTGCTGGGAGAGCGGCCCAACCAGCTGGACAAGCAGCGCCCCGAGGTCTCAGTGACCGCGGATGAGCTGCTGGACGTCGCCTCCGCGCACGGCGAGGTGACCGAGGCCGGCATGCGGCTGAACCTCTACGTTGCCGTCGCCTACACCGCGGTCTGGCTCTCCGGCAACGGCGCGGTGGCCATCCACAACCTGATGGAGGACGCTGCCACCGCGGAGATTTCCCGCTCCCAGGTCTGGCAGCAGATCCGCAATAAGGTGACGCTGGCGGACACCGGCAACACGGTCACCCGCGAGCTGGTCAGCCGGATCCTGGCCGAGGAATCGGACAGGCTGCGCGGCGAGGTGGGCCAGGACGCCTTCGACAGGTACTACAAGCCCGCCAGTGCGCTCATTGCGGACATCTGCCTCTCCGAGGACTACACGGACTTCCTCACCACTCCGGCCTACGAACTGGTGGGCTGAGCGGTGGCTGGCGCAATCTTTGGCCCCGGCGACTACGACCGGCTGGACTCGGGTCTGGCGGAGACGGACCGGCTGCTGGAACGGAACTACCCGGGCGACGACGGCAGCCGCCAGCCGGTGCACACCGTGTACGTCCCGGCGGACCAGTTCACCCCGTCGCTGTCACGGGAGTGGGGCTCCCAGGCCCTCGACGCCGTCGGGGCCCAGGGCGGCATGGAGCAGCTCTGCCACCTTTTGGGGCTCGACGGCGTACTGGCGGCTGAGGTGGCGGCCAAGACCACCGCTAAGCTCCAGTCCGAACCCATCGAGGACCTGCGGCTGGACTTCGAGGACGGCTACGGGGACCGCGGCGACGCCGCCGAAGATATGGATGCCCAGCGCGCCGCGGACAACGTCTCCGCCGCGGTGGCCGACGGCACGGCACCGCCGTACATCGGCATCCGCTTCAAGTGCTTCGAGGCCGCCACCCGGCGGCGCGGACTGCGCACCCTGGAACTCTTCCTTTCCGGCCTGGTGGAAAACGCCGGCCTGGCGGAAAACCGCGGTCTGCCGGGGGGTTTGGTCCTGACCCTGCCCAAGGTCAGCACCGTGGACCAGGTCAAGGCCATGGTCTACGCCTGCGGACGCCTTGAGGCCGGACTCGGCCTGCCCGCACACCGGCTCCGCTTCGAGGTCCAGGTGGAGACGCCGCAGCTGATCCTCGGTTCCGACGGCAGCATCCCGGTGGCCCAGCTGCCGCACCGCGCCGACGGCCGGATCAGCGCCCTGCACTACGGCACCTACGACTACAGCGCCTCGCTGCAGATCGCCGCGGAATACCAGTCCATGGAGCACCCGGCCGCGGACCTCGCCAAGCAGGTCATGCAGCTCGCCGTGGCCGGCACCGGAATCCGGCTCTCCGACGGCTCCACCAACGTCAAACCGGTAGGTACGCCGGAGGAAATCCGCTCCGCCTGGCAACTGCACGGCCGGCTGGTCCGCCGGTCCCTGGAGCGCGGCTACTACCAGGGCTGGGACATGCACCCGGCCCAGCTTCCCACCCGGTTCATCGCCACCTACGCCTTCTACCGCCAGGGCCTTCCGGCGGCGGCGCTGCGGCTGCGCAACTATGTGGAGCAGACCCAGGGCGGCATCATGGACGAGCCGGCCACGGCCCGTGCGCTGGCCAGCTTCATCTACCGCGGCGTCCTCTGCGGCGCCGTCGGCACCGACGAGGTCACCAAGCTGACCGGCGTCGATGAAGCACAACTCATACGGCTGGCCCACCCGCGGCTGGCAACCACCATCCCAGGAGCACACTGATGAGCACATATTTCTCCCCCGAGGGCGGCCTGCCCTCCCAGTCCACCCTGCTGACCGACCGCGCCGTGGTCAAGGAGGCCTACACGGTCATCCCGCGCGGCGTTCTGCGGGACATCGTCACCAGCAACCTCCCCGGCTGGGACAACACCCGGACCTGGATCCTGGCCCGGCCCATCGCAGGCTTCGCCACCACCTTCGCCCAGTACATCGTAGAGGTGGCCCCCGGCGGCGGCAGCAGCAGGCCGGAACCGGAAGCCGGCGTGGAGTCCGTCATCTTCCTGACCAAGGGCACACTCACGCTGACCCTGGACGGGGAGGCGCACACGCTGGAGCCGGGCGGCTACGCCTACCTGGCCGCCGGAGCGACCTGGACCGTGAAGAACGACGGCGCCGCTGCCGCCAGCTTCCAGTGGGTCCGGAAGGCGTACGCGCCGCTGGAGGGCTACACCGCCAAGTCCTTCGTCACCAGCGACCAGGACGTTGCGCCCACCGCCATGGTGGACACCGACGGCAAGTGGGCCACCACCCGCTTCGTCGACCCCAACGACCTGGCCCATGACATGCACGTGAACATTGTGACGTTTGAACCCGGCGCGGTCATTCCGTTCGCGGAAACCCATGTCATGGAGCACGGCATCTTTGTCCTGGAGGGCAAGGCCGTCTACCGCCTCAACGACGACTGGGTTGAGGTGGAAGCCGGCGACTTCATGTGGCTGCGCGCCTTCTGCCCGCAGGCCTGTTACGCCGGTGGCCCGGGCAAGTTCCGCTATTTGCTCTACAAGGACGTCAACCGCCAGATCCGCCTGACCTAACCCCCGCTGGTCGAGCCCGTCGAGACCCCTCTCCGCCCCGGTGCATAACGCCGGGGCGGAGCTCTTTAACCTCTGGATCACAGAGATCTG
>JBBRKU010000064.1:0-8090 GCA_038231735.1 Actinomycetales bacterium
CAGGTGCTTGACGAGGGCCCGAAGGGAGTTGCCGTGCGCGGTGACCAGCACGGTCTTGCCGGCGGCCAGATCCCCCTTGATGTCCGATTCCCAGTACGGCAGCAGGCGCTCCAGCACGTCCTTGAGGCACTCGGTGCGCGGGATCGCGTCACCCAGATCCGCGTAGCGCGGGTCCCCCACCTGGGAGAATTCGCTGTCGTCGGCCAGCGGCGGCGGCGGGGTGTCGTAGCTGCGGCGCCACAACATGAACTGCTCTTCACCGAACTCGGCGAGTGTCTGGGCCTTGTCCTTGCCCTGCAGCGCACCATAGTGGCGCTCGTTGAGCCGCCAGCTGCGCTTGACGTCGATCCAGCCGCGGTCCGCTTCGGCCAGCGTCAGGTTGGCGGTGTTAATGGCGCGCTTCTGCCGCGAGGTGTACAGGATGTCGGGGAGCAGATTGTGCTCAACCAGCAGCTCGCCGCCGCGGACCGCTTCCGCGCGGCCCTGGTCGTTCAGGTCAACGTCCACCCAGCCGGTGAAGAGATTTTTCGCATTCCATTCGCTATGGCCATGGCGCAGCAATATCAGCTTGAAAGTCATGTTTTCATCCTAGCGGAGCGGCCGTTGGCGATTCCGAGCGTTACGAAATCCGGTGCTGCCGCGGCTTCGTCCCATTCTCAGGATCGAGTGAGCAGTTGGTGCGCGTCCCAGGCCTGAGACGAGCACCAACTGCTCACTGGATGGTTGGGCGGGGGCGGCTAGGCTGGGGAGGTGGTCGAGAGAGCGAGGCGGGTCAGCACCGCCCGGGGGAAACCCGTCGGCAACATCACGCGTGGAACCACCAACCCGAACCGGCTGCGCCGGGTGGACCGCTGGCTGGCCGGCCCGCAGGCCTGGCGGCTGAAAACCACAGCACGCCCGCTGGTGGTGGACCTGGGCTACGGCGCCAGCCCCACGACCGCCGTCGAACTCTTTGAGAGGCTGACCGCCGTCTGTCCCGACGTGCACGTGGTCGGCATCGAAATCGAAGCCGAGCGGGTTCGGATCGCCAAACCGCTGGAACGCCCCGGCCTGAGCTTCCAGGTGGGCGGCTTCGAGCTCCCGGTGGACGGCCGCCCGGTGATGGTGCGGGCCTTCAACGTGCTCCGCCAGTACCAGGAGGCGGACGTCCGGGCAATCTGGGCCGGCGTCCGTTCCCGGCTGTCCCCGTCCGGGATCTTTGTGGATGGCACCTGCGACGAGATCGGCCGGCGCGGCAGCTGGATAGCGCTCGACGGCGGCGGGCCGCTTTCGCTGACCGTCTCGCTGCGCTTCGGCAGCTTCGCGCTGCCCTCGGACGTGGCCGAGCGTCTGCCCAAGGCACTCATCCACCACAATGTTCCCGGCGAGCGCATCCACACTTTCCTGCGGGCTCTGGACCGGGCCTGGTTGGCTGCCGCACCGCTGGCCGCGTTCGGGAACCGGCAGCGCTGGCTGGCCAGCTGTGCGAAAATGCGCGACGACGGCTGGCCGCTTCAGGATGGGCCGGGCCGCTGGCGGCTGGGCGAACTTACCGTGGCCTGGTCCGCCGTCGAACCCTGAACGGGTGGCTCCCCGGTCTCCACTCGCTCGCAGAGCTCGCTCCGTCGACCACCGGTCGGGGGTCTCGACAAGCCCGACCAGCGCTTGCTACCAGGGGCCGTATGGGCCTTGGCTGCGGTTGCCGCCGCGCCGCGCGTCACTGACCGCGGGTCGGACATCGGCCAGATAGACGCTGGCCGCCGTCACCGCCGCCAGCTCCAGCAGCAGGAAGAAGCTCATCTGCGGCGCCAGCACGTAGAGTGCGCCGACCACCGAGGCGCCAACCGTGATGCCGGCCCAGAAACCCTTCGTCTTCTTGTAGGCCCGCTCAAAATCCGCCGCTTTGGTGCGCAGGCAGTCCACCAGCGCCCACAACTGCAATCCGAGCCCCAGCAGGCCAAGCACCAGCAGCAGGATATTGGTAAGGAATACGGTCAGCACGCATTCAGCCTAACTGGTTTCGGGACCGATCAAGCGCCTGGGCCAGATCCGCCCACAGATCTTCGACGTTTTCTATACCAACGCTCAAACGCAGCAAATTGTTCGGCACGGATTCGGGCTCATTGGCGTGCCGGCGGCGGCGCTCGATCAGGGATTCCACTCCGCCCAGCGACGTGGCCGGCGTCCACAGCCGCAGCCCGGCCACCACGGCATCGGCCGCCTCCGCCCCGCCGCGCACCTCGATGGCCAGCACCGAGCCGAAGCCTGTCATCTGGACCTTGGCGCGCTGGTGCCCGGGATCCTGCCCGAGTCCCGGGAACCGGACGGCGTCCACCTGCGGATGCAGCAGCAGGCGCGCGGCCAGCTCCGCCGCCGACGCCTGCGAACGCTCCACCCGAAGGGCCAGCGTCCGGAGTCCGCGCAGCGCCAGCCAGACCTCGAACGGCCCGGCAATGGCGCCGTGGATGGAACGGTGGTGCAGCAGCTGGGCACGGAGTCCGGGGTCGGAGGTCACCAGCGCGCCGAGCACGACGTCCGAATGCCCGGCCAGGTACTTGGTCACGGAGTGCAGGACGACGTCGCTGCCCAGTTCCAGCGGCTTCTGCACCAGCGGCGTCGAGAAAGTATTGTCCGTTACGACGACGGCGCCCACGGCTTTGGCGGCTGCGGCAAGGGTGCGCAGGTCGGCCACTTCCAGCATCGGGTTGGTGGGGCTTTCCAGCCAGAGCATGCTCGCCGGTGCGGCCGATGCGGCGCCCGAGGCCGCACCCAAGGCGGCGATCACCGCGTCGGTGTCCGCAATATCCACGGTCCGCAGCGTGAACAGGCCCTTCGCCGCCAGTTCCCCGGCCATCACCAGCGCCCCCTGATAGGAGTGCTGGGGCATAACCAGCACGCCGCCGGTGGGGATCAGGGACAGCGCGGAGGAAACGGCCGCCAGCCCGGAACCGTAGACCAGGCCCGGCAGCGAGGCACCCTCCAGCGCGGCAAGAGCCTCCTCGAACGGATCCCAGGTGGGGTTGGAATACCGGCCGTAGGCGCGGTCGCCATCCACCACCTGGACGGTGCCCACATAAGTGGAGGACAGCACGATCGGCGGATTCACCGGCGCGTCATGGCCCCGTTCCGGCCGCCCTGCGGCAACTACTAGGGTATCGGGGGCCAGATCTGCCGGGTGTGAATCTGCCGGGTGTGAATCTGCGGCGTGTGAATTGGCGGAGTGTGAAATCGAAGTCGCGCTCATACCCCAAGGTTAGTGCGCCGGTTGGCCGCGGGTGCTTGCCCTGCGTAACAAAGAGCGGTTGGCCATTGCCGGGCCGTAAGGATGCGTCGGCGGCACCGGGCCGACTGCGGCTTGTCGAACGGTCCGCCCACTCATACTGTCAGCCTTTGTCGGTACCCTTGTTATGTGACCCTCCCCCACTCGCCCGCAGCCGCGCCCGAAAACCCGGGCAGCGCCGTCGGGCTCCCCACCGAAGCGGCTCCCGCGGCGGGTTCCGCGCCTGCCGGTGCGGCCGACGACGGCGGCCGCGGCCTTTTCATCGCCTTCGAAGGCGGCGACGGGGCGGGCAAATCCACGCAGGCCGCGTTGCTGGCCGAATCCCTGCGGGGTCTGGGGCACAGCATCCTGCGGACGCGCGAACCGGGCGGCACGCCGGTCGGCGAGCAGCTGCGCTCCCTGGTGCTGGAGCACGGCAACGGCGAGATTGATCCCCGCTGCGAGGCGCTGATTTTTGCCGCGTCCCGGGCCGCGCACGCCACGCAGGTGATCCGGCCCGCCCTGGCAGGCGGGGAAGTTGTGCTTACGGACCGATACATCGACTCATCGGTGGCCTACCAAGGGGTGGGCCGGGAGCTGGGCGCCGAGCCCATCCGGTCCCTGAACGAGTGGGCCACCAGCGGACTCTGGCCGGACCTGACCGTCCTGCTGGACGTGGATCCCGCTGACGGGCGGGACCGCCGGACCGCCGGCCAGGGCGCGGAAGACCGGCTGGAATCGGAACCGGATGACTTCCATTCGCGCATCCGGCAGGCCTTCCTGGATCTGGCCGCCGCGGAACCGGAGCAGTACCTGGTGCTCAACGCCCGGAGCCCGGTCGAGGTGCTGGCCGGAGCGATCCTTGACCGGGTAAAGCAGCTGCTGGCGTGAGTGTCTGGGAAGACCTGCAGGGGCAGGAACCCGTCGTCGCCCAGCTGAGACGCGCCGCGCAGTCGCCCCGGCCCACGCATGCGTGGCTCGTTACCGGGCCGCCCGGCTCGGGCCGCTCGAATGCGGCGCGGGCCTTTGCCGCCGCGCTGGTGTGCGAGCGGGTGGAGCTGGCCGAGCGCGGCTGCGGGGAATGCCATGCCTGCCACACGGTGATGGCCGGGACCAACGCGGACGTGACCTTCGTGGCCACCGAGAAGACGACCATCACCATTGAAGAAGCGCGGGAGCTGGTGACCAAGGCCCAGGACCGGCCCTCCTCCGCACGCTGGCGCGTGATGATTGTGGGCGACGCGGACCGGATGGCAGAGCGCACCACCAACGTGCTGCTCAAGGCCATCGAAGAACCCCCGCCGCGGACCATCTGGATCCTGTGCGCGCCGAGCCCGGCCGACGTCCTGGTCACCATCCGCTCGCGTTGCCGGTCCGTCTCCTTGCGCGTGCCCCCGGTGGAGGATGTGGCCGCGCTGCTGGTCCGCCGCGATGGCATCGACCCGGAGCAGGCCGGGCTGGCGGCCCGCGCGGCCCAGAGCCATGTGGGCATCGCCCGCCGGCTGGCCCAGGACGCCGGGGCCCGCCAGCGCCGGGACGCCATTGTCAGGCTGCCGCTGACCCTGCGGGATGTCACCGCTGCCGTCCGCGCGGCCGGTTCCCTGGTGGAATTGGCGACGGCGGAGGCCAACTCGTCCAACGATGAGCGGGACACCGCCGAAAAGGCAGCCCTGCTGCACTCCCTGGGCGCGCCGGAATCGGGCACCCTGCCGCCGTCCATCCGCTCCCAGGTCCGGCAGCTGGAGGAGGACCAGAAACGGCGTTCCAAGCGCTCCATCACGGATACGCTGGACCGCGCACTGACGGACCTGCTCTCCTTCTACCGGGACGCGCTGGTGCTGCAGCTTTCCGGTGCCGGGACCGGAGAGCCCGGAACCGCAGGAAACGACGACGGCGGGCCGGTCACCGTCGAACTGGTGAACGCCGCGCTGCGGCCGGAACTGCTGGCTTTCGCCGAGGCAAGCACCCCGGAGACCACCCTGATCCGGATGGACGCCATCAACAGCGTCCGGCGCCGGATCACCACCACCAACGTTGCCCCGCTGCTGGCTATCGAGGCCATGGCCGTCAGCCTGTTGTAGCACCCGTTGCCGTGACACCCCCGTTTGAGGAGAATCGCATGAGAGCCGTTCCACGTTCGCCGCGGACCCGTTGGCGCCCGCGAGCCTTGGCAGCCGCGGCCGCATCCATCGCCGTGGCGCTGGCGCTCTCCGCGTGCACGGTCGCCACTGCGGAGCCCCCCGCCGGCACCACCATCTCCACGCCGGATCCGGCGGTGATCCAGGGCATTCCGGCGGACCTGGCCGGGTTCTACTCGCAGACGGTGACCTGGACCAGCTGCGAAAAGACCTTCCAGTGCGCCAAGGTCAAGGTGCCGGTGGATTATGCCCACCCGAAGGGCGCCTCGATTGAGCTGGCTGTGATCAAGCTGGCGGCCAAGGGGCAGCGGACCGGCTCGCTGCTGGTCAACCCCGGCGGGCCCGGCGCCTCCGGGTACAACATGGTGCGGGACGGCGGCAAGGGCTACTTCTCCGAGAAGATGCGCGGCGCCTACGACATTGTCGGCTTTGACCCCCGGGGTGTGCAGCGCTCGGCGCCGGTCACCTGCATCGGCGACGCCGCACGGGACCAGGAACGGCAGCAGTCCCTCAATCTGGACACGGACGCTGGTCTGGCCGCGGACGAGGCGCAGAACAAGTCGGACATCGCCGCCTGCGAGAAGAACACCGGCCCGGTGCTGGCGTTCCTGGACACGCCGAGCTCGGCCAAGGACATGGACATCCTGCGGGCGGCGCTCAACGAGAAGAAGCTGAACTACATGGGCTTCTCCTACGGCACCAAACTGGGGGCCACGTACGCCGAACTCTTTCCGAAGAACGTCGGCCGATTCTCGCTGGACGGCGCGCTGGACCCCTCGCTGAGCATTGAGGACATTTCGATGGGCCAGGCCAAAGCCTTCGAGGCGGAGATCCACTCCTGGGCCCAGAACTGCCTGAATCACCCCAACTGCCCCTTCAGTGGCACGCCCGAGCAGGCCGTGCAGCAAATCCGGAATCTGAATGCGACGTATGAGGGCAACCCGCAGAAAACCAAGGACGGCCGCGTGCTCACCGCCGCGGAGTTCAACAACGCGGTGGCCTTCGCCATGTACTCTACGGACCTGTGGGATCTGCTGGAATCCGCGCTGACCGATGCTCTCCGGGGCGACTCGACCGCCATGATGGCGCTGGCCGATTACTCCGCGGAGCGGGATCCGAGCGGCAAATACACCTCCAACACGGCCTTTGCCTTCAACGCCATCAACTGCCTGGACTACCCGATGACCACTGACGTGACTGCCATGCGCGCGGATGCTGCGGCGCTGGAGAAGGCCTCCCCGACATTCGGCAAGACGTTGGGCTACTCGGGACTGACCTGCAAGGACTGGCCGTACAAGCCGGTGGACAAGCCGCACAAGATCACCGCCGCGGGCGCCGGACCCATTTTGGTGGTCGGTACCACGCGCGACCCCGCCACGCCTTATGCCTGGGCGGTCTCTCTGCGCAACCAGCTCAGCTCCGGCGTGCTGGTCACCTGGAACGGCGATGGCCACACGGCGTACGGTCGGGCCAACCAGTGCCTGACGGATACCGTGGACGCCTACTTTGTGGACGGCAAGGTCCCGGCGGACCGGACCGCCTGCTGACCCGGGCCGTTCGACCGCTGAGCCGGGCAGGGATGCCGGGCGGCGGCCTGGCCCGGGCCATTTTGACCATTGCCAGCGGCTCGATTACAGTTGTTTCTTGCGCCGGTACGGATTATTTCGGGCCGACGCAGGCCTCCTTAGCTCAGTTGGTAGAGCGTTTCACTCGTAATGAAAAGGTCAACAGTTCGATTCTGTTAGGAGGCTCCGTTAAACCCTTGGATTCCGCTGATTCCAAGGGTTTTTTGAGTTCTGGGGACAGCTCGTCCAGTGCCCCCGCTCGATGCACTACTGGGAGATCTTGCGGCGGTAAGTGACCATGGCGAAGATGTACGCAACGATGAGGATGCCAAGGCACCAGGCAAAGGCGATCCAGATTTCGGTGCCGACCGGCTGCTGTGTGAACAGGTCGCGGATCGCGTTGACGATGGAAGTGACCGGCTGGTGCTCGGCGATGGCGCGCACCGGGCCCGACATGGTGCCGGTGGGCACGAATGCCGAGCTGATGAACGGCAGAAAAATGAGCGGGTAGGAGAACGCACTCGCGCCGTCCACGGACTTCGCGGAGAGACCGGCGATGACGGCGAGCCACGTCAACGCCAGGGTGAACAGGACCAGAATGCCGGCGACGGCGAGCCACGCCAGCATTCCGGCTCCCGTACGGAAGCCCATGAGGAGGGCAACGAGCACGACGACCACGAGCGAGATCAGATTGGCGACCAGCGAGGTCAGCACGTGCGCCCACAGCACGGACGAGCGTGCGATCGGCATGGACTGGAATCGCTCGAAGATGCCGCTCTTCATATCAAGGAAGAGCCGGTATGCGGTGTAGGCGATGCCCGAAGCAATCGTGATGAGCAGGATGCCGGGCAGCAGGTAGGTCACATATGAATCCGACCCTGTGTTGATCGCACCGCCGAAGACGTAGACAAACAGCAGCATGAAGGCGATCGGCATGATCGTGGTCGTGATGATGGTGTCCGGGCTGCGCATGATGTGGCGCAGGGATCGTCCCAGCAGGACGGTGGTGTCGCCAAAGAAATGCGTTGTCATGGCTTTTCCTTACTCGTTCGTGGCGACGCTGAGGTTTCCAGCGTCGTCGTCCTCGCCGTTGTCAAAGACGATGGCGAAGAAGACGTCCTCGAGGGTCGGCTGCTTCTCGACGTATTC
>JBBRKU010000065.1:0-8060 GCA_038231735.1 Actinomycetales bacterium
GGGCCAGCGACCGGATTCACATGTCCACTCCCGGCCACATCAACATGGCCAAACGGGTGCTCGAAGTCTTGGAGCACGAATCCGGGGTGGAGGTGCCCGAGCTGGAGCCGCTGCCGTCGCTGAGCCGGCTTAAAGTTGCACGGGCGAACGCGCAGTGGGCCCGGGAGCATGTGGGCCCGTGGATCAGCCGACGGCTGCGCGGGGTGTCTTCGGGTGACTGTCTGAGCGCGCGCTGGCCGCAGCTCCGGAAACCCCTGGCCGACGCGCCGTAGTGCACCGGAATGCGGAGGTTCCCGCCGGATTGGTCTTAATCTGCGCCAGCTCGTAGAATAGGTAGGCGCTAGGTGGCGCGGAGCGTGCGCAATTGCTCCGGTTGGCGGTAACGAAAGTTCCGATGGCCGGTAGTTAGGGGCTCAAGTTGCGTGCATTCCATTTTTCGCCCAGTATCCCCAGGACGCCGTAGCAGTGGAATCCACTGCCGTGATGGTGTCGCAACTGATGGTGGACGCCCCTACCCGCACGGGACCGCAGGAACACTGAGGACCGTTACATTCAATTTTTGGAGGAGAGTCATGGCAGCTCACTGCCAAGTGACTGGAGCCGAGCCGGGCTTTGGACACAGCATTTCGCACTCGCACCGTCGCAACAAGCGACGGTTCGACCCGAACATTCAGAAGAAGCGCTACTGGGTTCCGTCCCTGCGCCGCAATGTCACGCTGCAGGTTTCTGCACGCGGCATCAAGACCATCGACGTCCGCGGAATTGACGCCGTCGTCGCCCAGATCCTAGCGCGTGGGGTGAAGCTCTAATGGCCAAGGACAGGGACGTACGTCCGATCATCAAGCTCAAGAGCACCGCGGGCACCGGGTACACCTACGTGACCCGCAAGAACCGTCGTAATGACCCGGACCGCCTGGTCCTGAAGAAGTACGATCCGAAGATCCGCCAGCACGTCGAATTCCGAGAGGAGCGCTAAAGACATGGCCAAGAAGTCAATGATTGCTAAGAACGAACAGCGTAAAGTCATCGTCGAGCGTTACGCCGCAAAGCGCCTCGAACTGAAGAAGACCCTGGTTGACCCCAACGCTACCGACGAGGCCCGCGAGGCCGCACGGCTGGGCCTGCAGAAGTTGCCCCGCAATGCATCGCCGGTCCGCGTCCGTAACCGCGACCAGATCGACGGCCGCCCGCGCGGTACCCTGCAGAAGTTCGGCATCTCCCGTGTCCGCTTCCGCGACATGGCGCACCGCGGCGAGCTGCCCGGCATCAAGAAGTCCAGCTGGTAATACCGGCCTGAACGCCCGGCTGGCGGCCACCAAAGCGGTGGGATCCAGCTGACGCTCTTCGAAAGGGCGGCGACCGCTACGGTCGCTGCCCTTTTTCGTGCCCGGTGGCCCCGATCGCCTTTTGTCTCTGGGATCTGACCATCTTTGGATCGACACACCGGACAAATCGACGACACGCCAGAAATTATGACCCTCCCCGGCTCAAAGATGGTCAGTTCTGAGAATGACCGACGATGGGAGCCCTCGGACTGCTCGGGGACGGGATTTGGGGCCACGGAAGCCTGGGACCGGCGTCGGGTGGTTGGAAAGCCGGCGGAACCGCCGTCGGGCCTGACGGCAGGGCCGAGAGGGGCCCACAAAAGCATCGCTGAGAGCGAAAAAGCCCCCAAAACACGCGAAAAATGCCGGAAACCTGCGGAAATTTACCGGAGTGGCGGAGCTTAGCTGGTATGTTCGGGACAGTGGTTGGCGCGCGTCCCGCGTGCAGCTCCATAAATCTCACGTCCAGGAGGACATAAATGGCTAAGAATCGTAGTGAATTGGTTGCCGAGGTTGCTGCCAAGGCTGAGACCAGCCAGACCGCAGTGAACTCCGTTCTCGACGCCCTCTTCACGGTTTTCGAGAGCTCCGTTGCCGCGGGCGAGAAGATCACCATCCCGGGCTGGCTGGCTGTCGAGCGCACCGACCGCGCCGCACGCACGGGCCGCAACCCGCAGACCGGTGAGACCATTCAGATCGCCGCGGGCCACAGCGTCAAGCTGACCGCTGGTTCCAAGCTGAAGGCTGCAGTCTCCACCAAGAAGTAATCTGCCCGGAACTTCATTGGAGGGTGGCCGCCGACTGGTGGCCACCCTCCCGTGTTTAAACCCCGCGATGGGGATACCGATTCGCGGTATGCCGCACCGTTGCCGGACAATGGAACCGTGCCAGCAGCAACCACCACCCCCAAAGTGCCAGCCCCCTCCGATGCCCGCGCCGGGACCGGCATCCGCGGTCCGTGGCTGCTGATCAGCACCGGGGCAACCATCCTGGCCCTGGTGGCGGCGCTGATCTTCTCCGGAGCCTCCGCCGCCCGCCAGCTCTCCGATCCCGGGGCCCTGGTCCGCTGGGGACTGCCGGTGGCCCTGACGGTGCACAACGTCGCCGTTGCGGCCGTCATCGGAGCGCTGCTGTTCGCCGTCGTCCTGCTGCCCAAGGACCTCAAACCCAAACGGTCCACCCCCGCCACCCCCGCCGCACGCGCGGCCGCCGGCGGTGGCGTACCCCTGGCGCCGGAGCACCCCGCGTTCACCCGCGTGATGACACTGGCCGCGGTGGCCGCCGTCGTCTGGACCCTGGCCGCCGTCGCCGTCCTGATCCTTACCTACTCGGACATCGCCGGACAGCCCGTCTCCGGCAGCTCGGACTACACGAGCCAGCTGGTGTACTACATGACCGTGCTGCCCACCGGCCAGGCGTGGTTGTCTGTGTGCATCTTCGCCGCGGTGGTGACGACGCTGTGCTTCGGCGTCCGCTCGCTGACCGGACTGGGCCTGACCCTGATCCTGGCGATGCTGGGCATTGTGCCGCAGGCCCTGATCGGCCACTCCTCCAGCGGCACCGACCACGACGGCGCGGTCAATTCCCTGCTCCTGCACATCACCGGGGTCGCGCTGTGGTTCGGCGGCATCATTGCCCTGGCGGTGGTGTCCGGCACGCTGGGCAAGCTGACCGGTCCCGTGCTCAAACGGTTCTCCGCGATGGCCCTGTTCGCCTTCTTCGTGGTGTTTGCCTCCGGTGTCGTCAACGCGGCCATCCGGGTCACCAGCTGGAACGACCTCGTCAACTCGCCCTATGGCCAGCTGATCCTGGTGAAGACGGCGGCCACCATCATGCTGGGCTGCGTCGGCATCATGCACCGGCAGTGGATCATTCCCCGGCTGGAAGCAGGGCGCAACGGCCGATCGGTCCTGACCGCCTCCCGCGTGCTCTGGCAGCTGATCGTGGGCGAGCTGGTGATCATGGGCGCCACCAGCGGCATTGCCGTCGCGCTGAGCCGCTCCGCCCCGCCGCAGCCCACCAGCTTTGCCCCGGACTCTCCGCCGGCCCTCATCCTGAGCGGTTACGTCCTGCCGCCTGAGCTCACTCCGGCGCGCTGGTTCACCGAATGGCGGATCGACTGGCTCTGGCTTACCTTTGTCCTGATCACGACGGCGGCCTACCTCTCAGGGGTCATCAAATTACGACGGCGGGGGGCCAGCTGGCCCTGGCTGCGTACCGTTTCGTGGCTGGTCGGAATGGCGGCGCTGTTCTACATCACCTCCGGCGGCCCGGCCGTCTACGGCCAGGTGCTGTTCAGCGCCCACATGGTGGATCATATGATGCTGATGGTGGTGGCCCCCTTGTTCATGGTGCTGGCCGCGCCCATCTCGCTGGCGCTGAAGGCGATGACGCCTCGCGGGGACGGCAGCCGCGGTACCCGCGAATGGATCCTGGTGATTGTGCACTCCAGGTTTTCCGCGCTGGTGACGCATCCGCTCTTTGCCGCCGCCAACTTTGCCGGCAGCCTGGTGCTCTTCTACTTCTCGCCGCTCTTCGGCTATGCGATGCGGGACCACGTGGGCCACGAGCTGATGATCCTGCACTTCACCATCACCGGGTACCTGTTCATCCTGAGCATGATCGGCTCCGATCCGGTGCCGCGCCGGGCGCCGTACCCGATGCGCCTGTTGCTGCTGCTGGCCACAATGGCCTTCCACGCCTTCTTCGGCGTCGCGATCATGAGCTCCACCGCCCTGATGGATGGCAGCTACTTCGGCAACATGGGCCGCAGCTGGGGGGATTCGGCGATCGTGGACCAGCAGACGGGCGGCGCTATCGCCTGGGGGATCGGCGAAGTGCCCACGGTGCTGATCGCCATCGGGGTGGCCATCATGTGGTCCCGCTCCGATGAACGCGAAACCAAACGCAAGGACCGGGCCGCGGACCGGAATAACAACGCGGACCTGACCGCTTACAACGATATGTTCAGCCAGCTGGCCGAGCGCGATGCGAAGCAAGGAGACAGAGGATGACCGAAGCGTTGGGAACTGCGGCACACGTGCGGATCCGTGCCTCCGAGCTGGAGGGCCGCGGCTGGCTGAACACCGGCGGCAAGGTCCTGGATCTGGAGAAGCTGCGCGGCAAGATCGTGCTGCTGGATTTCTGGACGTTCTGCTGCATCAACTGCCTGCACGTGCTCGATGAACTGCGCCCGCTGGAGCAGCAGTATGCGGACGTGCTGGTGACGGTGGGGGTGCATTCGCCCAAGTTTGAACACGAGGCGGACCCGGTGGCGCTGGCGGCCGCCGTCGAACGCTATGAAATCAGCCATCCTGTGCTGGATGATCCGGAGCTGCTGACCTGGCAGGCCTACGCCGCGCGCGCCTGGCCAACCCTGGTGGTCATCGATCCGGAGGGCTACATCGTGGCGCACCTCTCCGGCGAGGGACACGCGGCCGGGCTGGGGTCGCTGATTCCGGAGCTGGTGGCCCGGCACGAGGCCAAGGGCACGCTGCACCGCGGGAACGGTCCGTACGTGGCGCCGGAGCCGACGGCCGGGGATCTGCGCTTCCCGGGCAAAGTGCTGCCGCTGCCGGGCGGAAATTTCCTGGTCTCGGACACCGGACACCACCGGCTCGTCGAACTCGGGCCGGACCTGCTCACCGTGGTCCGCGCCATCGGCACCGGTACCAAGGGCTTTGCGGACGGGCTTGCGGAGCAGGCGCAGTTCAATGAACCGCAGGGCCTGACCCTGCTGCCGGACGCCGTCGCCACGGCGGCCGGCTACGACGTGGTTGTGGCGGACTCGGTCAACCACCGGCTGCGCGGGGTGCGCCTGGCGGACGGCTCGGTCCGGACGCTGGCCGGCAACGGCGTGCAGCGGCTACTGGACGCGGGTCCGGCCCTGGTGGACGACGACGGCGCCTCCCTGACGGGCGACCTCGGTACCGACCCGCTGGCGGTGGCCCTGTCCTCGCCATGGGACGTGGTCTGGTCGACCAAGCTTGACCGCGTGGCCGTGGCGATGGCCGGGGTGCACCAGATCTTCGGTTTTGACCTGCTGACCGGGCATGTGACCATCGTGGCCGGCAACGGGCTGGAGGGCCTGCTGGACGGGTCCGCGGAGCAGGCCTGGTTTGCGCAGCCCTCGGGGCTGGCCGAGGACGCGGAGGGCAACATCTGGGTGGCGGACTCGGAGACGTCCGCGCTGCGCGTGCTGCGCATCGGCGGCGCCGCCGCCGGAAGGGCCTCGGTAACCGTGGAAACCGCCGTCGGCCAGGGTCTCTTCGATTTCGGCTTCCGCGACGGAGCGGCGGACCAGGCCATGTTGCAGCACCCGCTGGGCGTGACGGTGCTGCCGGATGGCTCGATCGCCGTGGCGGACACCTACAACGGCGCGGTGCGGCGGTATGACCCGGTGTCCGGGACCGTGAGCACGCTGGCCCGTGGCCTCGCGGAACCGTCCGATGTGCTGCTGGACACCAGCGGGGAGATTCCGCTGCTCATTGTGGTGGAGGCGAACAAACACCAGCTGGTGCGGCTGCCCGTTCCCAAGGAAGCGCTGCAGGTGGATGAGGGCGCCGCGCAGACGCAGCGGCCCAAGACACCGGTGGCCGCCGGCGAGCTGGCCCTGAAGGTCCGCTTTTCCGCCCCGACCGGGCAGAAGCTGGACGACCGCTGGGGGGATCCCACGCAGCTGAAGATCTCCTCCACACCGCCGGAACTGCTGCTGGCCGGTGGCGGCACGTCGGTGGGCCTGACCCGTTCGCTGACGCTCTCCGCCGATGTCCCCGAGGGCGTGCTGCACATTACCGCGCGCGCGGCCGCCTGTGACGGTCCGGAGACCGCGGACGGTGAGATCCCCGACCATGCGGCCTGCCACCTCTACCAGCAGGACTGGGGCATTCCCGTGCTGCTGGACGCGGACGGAGCCACCGAACTGACCCTGGACCTGCGCGGGATGGACTGAATTAGTAGTCCACTACCGGGGTCACGGTGATGCTGGAGTCGGTCACGTCCAGCTTGGCCGTGAAGCCGAAGTCCTGCGCGTCCTTCACATCGGCGACTTTCCCGGAGAACAGCTGCTGCTCCTGGTACTCCACCTGCGCCTTGACGGTCAGCGGCGCCAACACCCACTTCCCGCCGTAAGCGGAGATGCCGATCTTCGGGTAGCTGGCGATGCTCCACTTGATGGGGCCCACCACGCGATTGTCCGTGCGGTTGCTGAACGGGCAGCCCGTGGGCAGCAGGACCCGCTGTTTGGCGCAGTTATCCAGGTATTGGTGGATCTTGCCGTCCACATCGGCCAACAGCGCCGGGGAGGGTCCGGTGGCCAGTGCGACGGCGGACGGCTTGGTTTCAGGGGCCGTGACGGTCGTGCTGACGGCCGGGGCCTGGAAGTACTTGCTTTGGAAGTCGGCCTTGTATTGTCCCGGATACAGCACGGCGAAGCTGTTCTTGCCGGCGGGCATGTTCACCTGGACACCGTTTACCGAGGCCTGGTTCTCGTTAACCACCGAGACATCGATGGTTGGCAGTGCGGCAGGGACAAAGCTCCAGATGTTGAAGAAAAGCCACTCCTTGCCGGCGGGCTCCAGCGTGAAATCGGTGCTTTGTGACGCGCCGTCAATGATGTAGCCGACCGCGACTTTCACCCGGCCGCCGTCGAGGTTCTCCGGGTTGCCGACGTGGGCATCGCCCAGTTTGGCGGCGGCGGCCTTGAGCCCGTCGCCGTCCAGCATGGCCGGGTTGGCGGAGGGGACCGGAGCGCGCAGCAGCCCCAGGGCCTTGGCGCCGTCGCCGTCGCGCAGGGCCTGCAGATAGTCGCGCACGGACTGCTGGGGTCCGAAGTAGTTGGTGTTGACCAGCGAGATGGTGAACACCGCGGCGGCAACGGCCAGCATCAATCCGAGCAGCCAGCCGGCCGCGATCTTGATGAGTCTGGAGCCCTTTTGCACGAAGCCAACGATACCGGCTCCGCGGCCGGGGTCCGTGCAGCGTCCGTCAGGTTACCGTCGTCGGCGTCGCGGAGCCGTGCCGAAGACGTCCCGCATCAGGTCGCGGCCCAGGCTCGAGCCCATGGACCGGACCATGCTCCGCAGCCCTCCGCCGAGCACGCCGCCCAGCGCGCCGAGGACTGGGCAAAACCATAGCCTACGGCTGGACCCGGCCGGCAGGAGGTGCGGGAAGTTTCTTGAGCCCGGCGCTTAGGCCAGCAGCGCCGAAACCACCACCAGGGCGGGCACAGCGACGGCGGTCGTGAGCAGGACTGTGTCCTTGGCCAGCGCAACGCCCTGATCGTAGCGTGCGGCGGCGACAAAGACGTTCTGTGCCGTCGGCAGCGAGGCGAGGACGACGGCGGCAAAAAGTGCGTGACCGTCCAGACCCAGCAGATACCTGGCCAGCAGGAATGCAACCGCCGGCTGGAACACCAGTTTGACGGCCGTTGCCAACAGCACATCGGTGCGCACACCAGCCTGCTGCAAGGGTTTGGACTCATACAGCGATATACCGAAGGCCAGTAGGGCGCCGGGAACCGCGATGCCACCCACCAGGTTGAAGGGCTGCATTGCCAGCTCCGGCGGATGCCAGCCGGTGGCGGCGATGACCAGGCCGATGAAAGAGGCGATCAGGATGGGGTTCCTGGGCACCTGGATCAGGAAGTTCTTCAACGAGGCCCGGCGGCCGCTGCGGGCCACGTCCATCAGGAACAGGAACAGCGGTGTGAAGAATGCGAGCTGGAAGATCAGCACC
>JBBRKU010000066.1:0-8032 GCA_038231735.1 Actinomycetales bacterium
ACAGTTCCTCGACCGTGTAGCCGTGGAGGCCGCGGCCGGCGGTGAGTGACTGGGCGGCCGCGGTAATGGCCGCCCGCGTGGCGGCCCGCTTGCGCTCGCGGAGTCCCCCGCCGTCGTTTCTTGCACTTTCATTCACATGGTGGAGTTTTACTGATCGTCATAGTGCAAATCATCGCGGCCCCAACGAGGGAGGGAGGAAGGGAGGGCGAAGGAGCGGTTACTGCGGCGGGCGCGTCATCGAGAGCACGTCGAGCGCCGTATCCAGCTGCTCCTCCGTCAGTTCACCGCGCTCCAGGAAGCCTAGGGCGACCACGGCCTCGCGGATTGTCAGCCCCTCCTTGACCGCGTGCTTGGCGATCTTGGCGGCGTTTTCGTAGCCGATGAACTTGTTCAGCGGGGTGACAATCGACGGCGAGGCCTCCGCCAGGAACAGCGCGCGCTCCACGTTGGCGGTCAGACCGTCGATCATCTTCTCGGCCATGACGTGCGAGGTGTTGGTCAGCAGCCGGATGGACTGGAGCAGGTTGGCGGCCATCACCGGGATACCCACATTGAGTTCAAAGGCGCCGTTCGTGGAGGACAGTGCGATCGTGGTGTCATTGCCGATCACCTGCGCGGCGACCATGATGGCGGCCTCGCAGATGACCGGGTTGACCTTGCCGGGCATGATCGAGGAGCCGGGCTGCAGATCGGGGATAGCAATCTCGCCCAGGCCGGTGTTGGGGCCGGAACCGAGCCAACGAAGGTCGTTGCTGATCTTCATCATCGAGTAGGCGATGTTGCGCAGCTGCCCGGAGGCCTCGATCAGGCCGTCGCGGTTGGCCTGCGCCTCGAAGTGGTTGCGTGCCTCGGTCAGCGGCAGCCCGGTGTCCTGGGCCAGCAGGGCGATGACGCGCTGCGGGAATCCGGCGGGGGTGTTGATCCCGGTGCCGACGGCGGTTCCGCCCAGCGGGACCTCGGCCACGCGCGGCAGGGAGGCCTCGATTCGTTCGACGGCGTAGCGCATCTGGGCGGCATAACCACCGAATTCCTGGCCCAGGGTCACCGGCGTGGCATCCATCAGGTGCGTGCGGCCGGACTTGACGACGCCCTTGAATTCCTCGGCCTTGCGCTCCAGTGAGGCGGCCAGGTATTCCAGCGCGGGGATCAGGTCATTGATCAGCGCCGAGGTTGAGGCCACGTGCACGGAGGTGGGGAACACGTCGTTGGAGGACTGCGACGCGTTCACATGGTCGTTCGGGTGCACCACCTTGTCGCTGCCGGCAGCCTTCAGGGCGCGGGAGGCGAGCTCGGCGATGACCTCGTTAATGTTCATGTTCGACGACGTCCCGGACCCGGTCTGGAAGATATCGATGGGGAAATCGCCGTCGTACTTGCCGGAGATGACCTCCTCGGCCGCGGACTCAATCGCCCGGGCCAGCTCGCCGTCGAGCACTCCCAGCTCCGCGTTCGCCGTCGCCGCCGCCTTCTTAATCCGGGCCAGCGCCTCGATGTGCGCGCGCTCCAACGTGGTGCCGGAGATGGGGAAATTCTCAACGGCACGCTGCGTCTGGGCGCTGTAGAGGGCATTGACCGGGACGCGGACCTCGCCCATCGTGTCGTGCTCGATGCGGAACTGCTGGTCGGAATCGTGGGCGGAAGTCACCGGAGTCTCAGTCATGACTCCAAGAATAACGTCAGCCGCAGGCTCTGCCGAAACCGCCGCCGTGGTCCCGTCAGCGCGCACATGCCGCCGCTCCGGACGGATGCCGTGGACGAGGCCAGTGCATCGGTCCGGATCTACGGCATCGGTCCGGATCCCCCGTCCCTACAGCGTACCGAAATTGGAGACCAGGTCCGCGTGCCCCTCATCCAGCCGGTAGGCCAGTCCGACGACGGCGGTCCGCTGCTGCGCCACCGCGGCGGCGATGATGGGAGAGTTCTCCACCAGCCGCTGCGCGGTCTGCTTGACATGCTCGACCACCATGTCATTCACCTCATGTTCGTTATTGCGCAGCGAGGTCAGCACCGATGGCGTGATCCGCTCCACCAGGTCGCGGATAAAGCCGGCGGGCATCTCGCCCGTTTCCACCGCACCCTTGGTGGCCGTCACGGCGCCGCAGCTGTCATGGCCCAGGATCACGATCAGCGGCACCCGGAGGTACTCGATGCTGTATTCCAGCGACCCCAGCACGGTGTTATCAATCACATGTCCGGCCGTGCGGACCACAAAGGCGTCGCCCAGGCCCAGGTCAAAGATGATTTCGGCGGCCAGTCGCGAATCGGAGCAACCGAAGATCACGGCGAACGGGTGCTGGGTGTTCACCAGGGACGCGCGGCGGGACGCATCCTGGTTGGGGTGCGAGGAGGTGCCGGTGACAAAGCGGTCGTTGCCCTCGCGCAACTTCTTCCAGGCCTGCGCCGGCGTCAGGTGGTGAGCGACCTGGCCCGTCAGGGAGCCGTCCTCGGGGCCGCTCACTTGCTGCCGCCCGTCGTCGAGCCTTTACCGTTGGGGGACGCTGTCCCCGTCGCGGTGCCTTCGTCAGCCGAACGAACCGCGGCGGCGGCGAGGACATCGAATTCCTTCAGGTCAGCCTGTCCGCTGAGGATCAGCGTGGTGCCCTTGTAGTTGAGGATCAGGCTCTTGTCCGCGCCCGGCTTATCGCGCAGCTCCCAGTCCGTGGCACCCACGGGGCGGTCGCCGGTGACGGGCGCGTCACCGGTGCGCTGCGACAGCCAGGTGGGATCGGCCTTGGCTGTCTGCGTCAGCGAGATGAACTGTTGCGACGGCGTGACGTAGCCGGCCTCCCAGAACGGCACACCATCGGTCCCCGCGGAATTCCAGCGGGCATAGTTGACACTCCAGCCCTCCGGCAGCAGCGCGGCGGCGGGAGTGAAGCCCGCGGCGTCCCGCGCCTGCGCGGCGGCGGCGGCCACATCCACCGGCGGGCGGAAAGACTCGGCCTTGGGGTGGGCATTGAGTAAAACGACGGGAAGCACCACGGCCAGGCTCACCAGCAGGGCCAGCAGCATGCCGATCACGGATGCGTTGGCGCGTTTCGCGGCGGCAGCGGGGATCACGGGCCTGACCGCCGGGGGCGGCCCGGCTTCCGGCTGACTGGCTTTGTTCGCGGCCGTTGTATCCGCGTTTCGCGTTTCACTCACCCCTCTATAGTCGCCTATTCGGGCAATGATCACACCTCGGGAGGAAACACAGGAGGATCAGGGTGCGTGGGCCAACTATGATCATAGGGACAGCGGGGCCGCCATCCGGCGCCCTTCCCTGAAGACCAGATGGCCAACGCAACTCAAGGATGAGGTTTCCGTGTCTGACGTAAACGATTCAGCCCAGTATTCAACGCTTTCCCCGGCCCTGGCCGTGGGGGATCATGAGCCGGACCGGAACCTGGCCCTGGAGCTGGTCCGGGTGACCGAGGCGGCCGCCATTGCCGGCGGACACTGGGTCGGATTCGGCGACAAGAACAAGGCCGACGGCGCCGCGGTGGACGCGATGCGCTCGCTGCTCTCCACCGTCCATTTCAACGGCATCGTCGTGATTGGCGAGGGCGAAAAAGACGAAGCCCCGATGCTCTACAACGGCGAGCGGGTCGGTGACGGCACCGGCCCCGAGTGCGACGTCGCGGTGGACCCGATCGACGGCACCCGGCTGACGGCGCTGGGCATCAACAACGCCCTCGCCGTGCTGGCTGTGGCCGAGCGCGGCACCATGTTCGACCCCTCTGCGGTGTTCTACATGGAGAAACTGGTCACCGGCCCCGAGGCCGCGGACATGGTGGACCTGCGCCTGCCGGTCAAGCAGAACCTGCACCTGATCGCCAAGGCCAAGGGCGTCAAGGTCAACCAGCTCACCGTGATGGTGCTGGACCGCGACCGTCACCGGCCGCTGATTGACGAAATCCGCGAGGCTGGCGCCCGTACCAAGATCATCATGGACGGCGACGTCGCCGGTGCCATTGCGGCCGCACGCTCCGGTACCGGAGTGGACGCCCTGATGGGCATCGGTGGTACGCCGGAAGGCATCGTCGCAGCGTGCGCCATCAAGACGCTCGGCGGTGTCATACAGGGACGGCTGTGGCCCACGAACGATGAAGAGAAGCAGAAGGCGCTCGACGCAGGCCATGATCTGGACCGGGTGCTCTCCACCAATGACCTGGTCAGCAGCGACAACTGCTACTTTGCCGCCACGGGCATCACCGACGGGGACCTGCTCCGCGGGGTGCGCTACGACCGCAGCAAGGTCCTGACCCAGTCCATCGTGATGCGATCCAAATCGGGCACCATCCGCTTTGTCGACGGCGAGCACCAGGCGCACAAGTGGGAGTCCTACGCGCGCTTCTCCTAACCGAACGGCGTCCGGGAACGGCGTCGGGGAACGGCGTCCGGGAACGGCGCCCGTCGCGGCGGATAGGGTTGGTGTATGAGTTTTAGCGTGGAACAGTGCCGTGACCGGGATGTTTGGGATGCGGAGGTCAACGCGCAGCGTGGGCATCCGATGCAGCTGTGGGGCTGGGGCAAGACCAAGGCACAGCACAACTGGACGGTGGATCGCGTCCTGGTCAAGGACCAGGCCGGCGCCGTCGTCGGATCCGCCCAGCTGCTGTTCCGGGCGCTGCCGGTGCCCTTCCGGTCGCTGGCCTATATCGCGCGCGGTCCGCAGGCCGCCCCGGGCCAAAGCGCCGCCGTGCTGGACGCCGTCGCCCGTTATGTGAAGGGCGCGCACCGGTCGGTAGTGCTGAGCATCGAGCCCGATTGGGATCTGGACTCGCCGGAGGCTGCGGCGCTGAAGAACGGCGACTGGCAGCCCACAAACAACACCATCCTGATCGGCCGGACACTGATCCTGGACCTGCACCGGTCCGGGGAGGAGCTGCTGGCCGCGATGACCAAGAAGACGCGCCAGTACATCCGCAAGTCCGGCCGCGAGGAGCTGACCTACCGGCAGGTGGAGCGGGCGGAGCTGAGGCAGTGCCTGGAGGTTTACAGGCTCACGGCGGAACGCGCCGGCTTCGGCATCCACCAGGATTCCTACTACCTGGACATCTTCGACAATATGGGGGAGGGGTCGCCCGTTTTTGCCGCTTTTCACGGGGGCAAGGTGGTGGCGTTCCTTTGGCTGGCTACCAGCGGGACCACGGCCTTTGAGCTCTATGGTGGCATGAACGACGTCGGCAGCAGCCTGCGTGCCAATTTCTCGCTGAAGTGGACGGCGATCGCCGCCATGAAGGCACGCGGAATCGCCCGTTACGACTTCAACGGACTGCTGAACGACGGCGTGTCCCAGTTCAAGTTCGGCTTCGCCGACCACGAGAACATGCTGGCGGGCAGCTGGGACCTGCCGCTCTCCGGGCTATACCCGGTCTACACCCGTGCTCTGCCGCTGGCCCGCAGGGCCATCCGCAACGCCCGGTCCCTGGTCACTCGGCGGCGAACCGGCGCTTCTGCGAAGGCCGATTAGGACGACGGCGGGTTACTGCCCGGCCGCGGGCGGCCTCCTTCGACCACCGGTGGTGGCGGGGCCCCCGGGAGCCTACGTGCCGGCGGGGACTGTGACGGCGAAGGCGACGGCGGTCTCCGAGGCTCCGCTGATGGGGTGCAGGATGACCGGGTTTTCACGGGCCGGCACGAACGCGCTGCCGCCGCGCTCCAGCCGCAGGTCGCCGCGGGGTGAATCCAGCACCGCCGCGCCGGAGACCAGTATCACCAGCAGCGGTCCGTTCTGCGCCAGCGGAACGGGTGAGCCGCCGGGGTTCAGTTCCACCCGCTGCAGCTGGAACTCGCGGAACGGCGGAGCCCAGATCTGCTGACCAAGTTCCGTGGACTGCGCCTCTATCCGCGGTACCGGCACGGCCTGGAAGTCAACAGTTTTCATCAGCTCCGGTACGTCGACGTGCTTGGGGGTCAGCCCGCCGCGCAGCACGTTGTCGGAGGAGGCCATCACCTCCACTCCGAGCCCGCGCAGGTAGGCGTGGATGTTGCCGGCGGGCAGGTAGATGGCCTGTCCAGGCGCCAGCGACACCCGGTTCAGCAGCAGCGAGATCAGCACCCCGGGGTCTCCGGGATAGGCCTCGGCCAAGCTGACCACCGTGGAAAGCTCGGGCGTGTAATCGCCCATCGGCGCTCCGGAGCGCAGCAGCGTCACCACAGCGGCGACAGCCGTCGCGACGTCGTTTCCACCCGAAATCAGGCAGTGGAATGCCCCCCTGATCCGGGCTGATTCGTCGCCTGCAGCCGGCATGGGAATGTCGTGGGCGGCGGCGGATCCGCCGCCGGCCAGCCGCGCCAGCACCTCCCGGAGTGCGGCGGGCAGCTCCGTCGCCGCCTGGTCGAAGCACCAGGCCAGGTGCTCGAAGATCCGCCGGGATCCCGCCGCGGGCCGGAAGCCGCATAGCGCCTCGAAGTCGGCGAGCGCGAGGATCATCTCGGGCTTGTGATTATCGTCCTTGTAGTTCCGGTGCGGCGCATCGTGCCGCACGCCGGCGGCCTCTTCGGCAGCAAACGCGGCACGGGCCTGCTCGAGGGTGGGGTGGACCTGCAGCGACAGTGGGTTGCCGGCCGCCAGGATCTTGGCCAGGAACGGCAGCCGGTCACCGAAGGCTGCCCGGCTGGCCGGTCCAAGGGTACCCTCCGGATCGGCTGCGATCAGGGCATCTAACGGCATGCTGCCGCCGTCGAGCAGGGACGCGACCGACGGCGAGTCGGGATGCGCACCCAGCCAGAGCTCCGCCTCGGGAGCGCCGGAAGGTTCGCGCCCCAGCAGCGAGGCGATGGCCGTCGTCGAGCCCCAGGCGTATGGGCGAAGCACATTGGTCAAGGCGTACATTCGGCTCTCCTGAAGTGGACTATCCGGGTGTGCAATTTCCGTTGCTGGACAGGAGCGAATCCAGTGTCCCGTCATCGCCCGCCACCGCCAGCTTTTGCAGGTAGTCCTCGGTGATGGACGGATCCGGAGCGGCGGGGGCCGGGGCCTGCGAAGCCGGGGCAGGCTGGCTGCCGCCCTGCGCGGGAGCGGCGGGCGCCGGTGCGGCCGCCGCACCGGAGGCGTCGGACGGAACCGGGGACGATGCCTTCCCCGACACCAGGTCCTTGACCTTGGCGTGGATCTGGTCGAAGTCCGGATAAGTGGGGAAATTGATGTCGAAGTCCGGTGGCCCGATCGTCAGCCGGTTCAGCGGATGCTGCTTGGACTTCAGGGCCAGATCCACGAAGCTGCCCAGCTGTGCGGCGGGCAGGTCCGACTCCATCACCTGGCTGCCGGCGTTGG
The DNA here is from genome assembly GCA_038231735.1 of Actinomycetales bacterium. GTDB lineage: Bacteria > Actinomycetota > Actinomycetes > Actinomycetales > Micrococcaceae > Arthrobacter_M. Next base: position 7,262 of record JBBRKU010000066.1, read on the forward strand.
CAATGGACTCAAACTTGGTCAGCACGGTGGCCGGATCCATCTGTTTGAGCAGCGCCTGCTGGATGCACTGCTGGCGCTGGCTGCGCGAATATTCGAGCACCCACTGCCGGGACCTCGAGTACCACAGCGCGTGGAAGCCGTCCAGGGTCTGCTCGCCCGGGGCAATCCAGCCCTCCGGCGGGGCGTGCTGGTCGCTGCTGCCTATTTCGGCACCGCTGATGGGCACCCAGCCGCCGGCGTTGATCTTCACTCCGCCCAGCGCGTCGATGAGCTTGGAGAATCCGGCCATGTCAATGAGCACATAGCCCTGGATCTTCAGGCCCAGCGTTCCGCTGGCGGCGTCCATCATCGCCGCCGCCCCCGGATCGGGCCTGCCTGGGTAGAGGTTCTTGTACTTTTCCGTCACCTCGGTGTAGAGAAAGTTGATGATGCAGTTGTCGCCGCAGTTGTAGCCCTGCGGGTAGACGCTGTGCATGGGCGAATCCGCCGGGAACTGGGCGTTCTGCAGATTGCGCGGGATGCTGATGGTCACGGCCTGGCCGGTGGAGGCGTCCACGCTGACCACAATGATGCTGTCCGGCCGCCGGCCCACCCGGTCCGCGCCGGCGTCGCCGCCCATCACCAGGAAGTTGTAGCGCCCGTCCACCGGTGCCATCGACGGACCGCCGGCGCTGAAAATGTTGGAGATGGCGTTGCGGCCAACATTGATGACGTAGGCCGCATACCCCACGGAGCCGGCGGTGAGCACCATCAGCAGCACCAGCACGCCGC
>JBBRKU010000067.1:0-8018 GCA_038231735.1 Actinomycetales bacterium
AGCTGTTCGACCGGGTTAACCGGCAGGACTTCGACGCCTGTGAACGCTGCCAGCCCGCCATGGGATCCCGCATCTATGCCAAGGGCGGGGTTCTGGTGCCCAGTGAGCACCACATAGCCGCCTTCCACAACTGGGTCACCAGTAGGGTCGGCGATGTCACCCCCGCTTCCTGAAAACCCAGCGGGCCGCTTCCCTCAGCGAGACGTGTAGCCCATCTTCGCACTGATCAATTGCCCGGTCTGCTTGAGCTCATCAAGCAGACCGGGCATTTTTTCGGGATCAAACCGGAACGCCGGCCCGGAGATACTGACCGCTCCAATGACCACGTCCCGGTGGTCCCGCACCGGCACGGCGGCGGCGTTCAAGCCGATCTCCAACTCCTCATAGGTGGTGGCGTAGCCAGCGGCCGCGGCGACCATAAGCTGCTTTTCCAAGGCAGGGCGGGAAGTAAGCGTTTTGGCCGTCAACGCGGGCTGCCCGGCTTCCTTGAGGATGCGCACGCGTTCCGCCGTCGGCAGAGCGGCCAGCAGAACCTTACCACTGGAGGTTGCGTGCAACGGGGTGAGGCTGCCGATCCAATCGTAGGTTGCCAGCGTCGAGGGACCCATGGCCTGGTCCACATTGACGGCATAGTTGGAGCGCAGCACCGCCAGATTAACCGTTTCGTGGAACGTCGCCGCCAGGCCCTCGAGGAATGGGCGGGCCTCGCGCGCCAGGCTAAGACGGCCGGGGATGGAACTGGCCAGCCGCAGGATTCCGAAGCCGAGCTGGTACTTCCCGCGCTCGCTGTTCTGTTCCACCATGCCGCGCGCATCAAGCGCACTGAGCAGCCGGGAAGCCGTTGACTTATGGACACCCATTTCCTCGGCGATTTCGCTGACTCCGGCATCGCCGGCGCGTGCCAGTATCTCCAGAACGGTAATGGCCCGGTCCACCGACTGCACCCCGCCATGGGAAGCAGTGTTCGCGTCAGGCTCGGGATGGGGAAACTCGTCGACGACCATAGGATCATACTCTCAGACTTGGGGGAGTGAAGGGAGTGAAGGGAGTGAAGGCCTGGGCCCTGGATGGTCCCGGAGCGTCAGGGGACCGGGGTGGATCCGCCCAGCCGGCCGGTGACACGCCGCGCCGCGGCAGCACAGGCTTCACCCAGGGCCTGAAGAGTCTCCGGTGAGACCCGGAACCTCGGGGCGGGAATCAGGACCGCGGCCACAATGTCGCCGCGGTGGTCATAGACCGGTGCCGCCACCCCCACCTCATCCATGGAGGTCTCGCCGTAGTTGGTCGCATAACCGCGCGCCGCCGCGTCCTTGAGCCGGAGCAGGTAGGTCTCCAGGCCGTCGTCGTCCAGTCCGGGGAAAATGATGGTGCCGCTGCGGATGAGGGAGCGGACGCGCTCCGGATCTTCGGCAGCCAGGAAAACCTGCACCGAGGAACTCAGCGCATCCTTGTAGCGCGTGCCCAGCGGGGCGGTGTGCTTGACCTGGTGGGGGCTGGCAATTTGTTCCACGCACATGGATTCGACGCCGCTCCAGACCATCAGCGCGCTGGTTTCCCCGGTGCGCTCGGTGAGTTCCCGCAGTACCGGGTAGGCGACGCGGCGCTCATCGAGGTCCGCCAGCAGCGGGCCGGCGACGGCGATGAGCCCCAGTCCCAGCTTGAACCGCCGGGTGTCCGGGTCGCGCTCCACCAGGTTTTCCGCCTCCAGGGTGGCCAGGATCCGGGAGACGGTGCTCTTGTGCAGTCCGATTCTGGAGGCGATCTCGGTGACACCGAGCAGCGGCTCCTCCACCGAGAAGGTGCGCAGCACCGCGATCGCGTTGACGACGACGGAGGTGCCCCGGCCCTCGCCGTTGCCGTTGGATTCATTCGTCTGTTCCGGTGTCATGGTGTTCTCCATCTTTGCGTATCGGGCAACGAAATGCGGCGCCACATGGGTTGTGGCGCCGCATTTGGTTGGCAAGTGCTACCGGGACACGGGCTGGGCGGTGCCCCGGACGCTGCCTTGTTAGGCGCCGATGATGTTGTATTCCGGGCCGAACGGGAACTTGGTGATGTTCTCCGCGCCGTCCTCCCCGACCACCAGGATGTCGTGCTCGCGGTAGCCGCCGGCGCCCGGCTGGCCGTCCAGGACGGTGATCATCGGTTCCATGGAAACCACCATGCCCGGCTCCAGCACCGTCTCAATGTCCTCGCGCAGTTCCAGCCCGGCCTCGCGGCCGTAGTAGTGGCTGAGCACGCCGAAGGAGTGGCCGTAACCGAAGGTGCGGTTGGCCAGCAGACCGTGGCCCACGTAGATCTCATTCAGTTCCGCGGCGATGTCCTTGCAGACGGCGCCCGGCTTGATCAGTTCCAGCCCGCGCTTGTGCACCTCGACGTTGATGTTCCACAGCTCCAGGGACCGGGCATCCGGTTCGCCGTAGAACAGAGTCCGCTCCAGGGCGGTGTAGTAGCCGGAGGTCATCGGGAAACAGTTCAGGGACAGGATGTCGTGCTCCTGGATTTTCCGCGTGGTGGCCCAGTTGTGGGCCCCATCGGTGTTGATTCCGGACTGGAACCAGACCCAGGTGTCGCGGATTTCACTGTTCGGGAAGGTCCGGGCAATCTCGTGCACCATGGCTTCGGTGCCGATAAGGGCGACCTCGTATTCGGTGATCCCGGCGGTAATGGCGTTGCGGATGGCCTCGCCGCCCAGATCACCGATCCGGGCGCCGTGCTTGATGACCTCAATTTCCTCCGCGGACTTTATCATCCGCTGGCGCATCGCGTCCTGCGCCACGTCCACCAGAGTTGCCGACTCGAAGGCGGCCTGGAGCTTGTTCCGGTTATCCAGCGGGAGCGAGTCGTCCTCCACACCCAGGCGGCGGGGGGTGATGCCGCGGGTTCGCAGCGCCTCCTGGATGCCATGGATGTAGTTGTCCCGGCGCCAGTCGGTGTAGACAATGTTCTCGCCATAGCTGCGGCGCCACGGCATGCCCGCGTCGATGTTGGCGGAGACCGTCACCGTGTCATCCTTGGTGACCACCATGGCGTACGAGCGGCCAAAATAGGTGAACAGGAAATCCGAGTAGTACTTGATGCTGTGGTAACTGGTCAGGACGACGGCGTCGAGCTCCTTGGCTGCCATGATCCGGCGCAGTCCGGCGAGACGGCGTTCAAATTCGGTGTCGGAGAAGGTCAGCTGGACCTTCTCGCCGTTGTGCAGGACTTTAAGGCGCTCCAGTTCGGCAATGGAAGTGATGTTGTCGGTTGACGCGGTGGTCATGATTTCTCCTTCGGGGAAATGGTGTTTGTCATTGTGGGAGGAAGATTGGTGATGGGGAGGATCATTAGTGGGCGCGGAGCGGTTCTTTGGAGGTCTCCCGGGCACACAGCACCGCTATCAGGGAGACGACGGCGGCCGCCACCAGGTACCAGCCCGGGGCCAGCTTGCTGTGCGTAAGCCCTATCAGCAGCGTGGCCACGAAGGGAGCAGTACCGCCGAAGAGTGCGTTGGAGAGGTTAAAGCTGACCGCAAAACCGCTGTAGCGGACCCGGGTCGGGAACAGCTCGGCCAGGAAGCTGGGCAGCGTGCCATCATTCAGGGTGAGCATTCCACCCAGCAGGATCTGGATCAGCACGATGACCAGGAAGTTCCCGGTATCCAGGAGCATGAACGCCGGCACCGTCAGCAGGATGAACAGCACGGAGGCCGTGATCAGAACCCGCTTGCGGCCGAACCTGTCCGACGCCATCCCGGTCAGGAAAATGAAGCCGATGTACGTCAGCAGGGCAATCGTGGTGGCAAAGAAGGACTCGGTGGCCCCGAAGCCCAGCTCCGTCGTCAGGTAGGTGGGCATGTAGCTGAGGATGACGTAGAAGCCGACGGCATTGAGCAGCACGGCGCCAACCGCAAGCAGCAGCGACTTCCAGTGGTTCCTGAACAGCGCGGCAACGGGGGCCTTGATGGCCTTGTCTTCGTCGGTGAGGGCAAGGAAGGCCGGGGTGTCCTCCAGCTTGGTCCGGATGTACCGGCCGATCAGGCCCATCGGGGCCGCCAGCAGGAACGGCAGACGCCAGCCCCAGTCCTGCATCTGTTCCGGGCTCAGGACAATGGAGAGTATCGCTGCAAGCAGGGAACCCAGCAGCAGCCCGGCGGCGGTGCTGGCGGGCACGACGGCGGCATAGAGGCCGCGGCGTTTGGCGGGGGCGTACTCAACGAGGAACGCCGAGGCGCCCGCATATTCGCCGGCGGCGGAGAACCCCTGCACCACCCGGACCAGCAGGAGAAGGATGGGTGCCCAGATGCCGATGGTGTTGTAGCCGGGGATCAGGGCGATGGCGAAGGTGGCGGCGGACATGATCAGGATGGACAGGGACAACGCGTTTCGCCGTCCCAGCTTGTCACCGATCTGTCCCCAGACAAAGCCGCCCAGCGGACGGACGAAGAAGGAAATGGCGAAGACAGCAAAGGTCGCCAGCAAAGCGGTCTGCTTGTCCTGGTTGGGGAAGAACGCGCCGGCAATGGTCGCGGCCAGATAGCCGTAAACGGCGTAGTCGAACCATTCCACAAAATTGCCGATAAAGCTGGCGGTGATGACTCGACGACGGGTGTCCTTGCTGATCCCGGACCCATCATTGGGCCGGAGCTGGCCACTGAGCGTGGCCTTTTCGGAAGAGGGGGAGGTGAGCCCGGCATTGGGCTCGGTGCCGGGCAATCCGACGGGTGCTACGACTGGGGGTGTTTCGTTACTCATGTGAATCCACCAAGGGGGGTCGGGGTTGCGATCAACGCAACGCTGTTGCACCAGTCTAGGTGTGTCCCACGTCACCGTCAAGAGAATTTCGGGGGTTTAGAGCACTTTTCTCGTTCCATGGTTGTCCTCATCGCAACCTTGTTGCAAAGAACGGACATTGTTCCATCGACACTACCGTATTCGGACGCCAGGGGACCCAGCCGGCGTGGGAATCGTTGCAGGATGGAGCTGGGAACGCAACAGCGGCCAGGTCCCCCATTCTGGGGAACCTGGCCGCTTCGTTGTGCCGCTCGTCGATCGGCCTAGCGCTTATTGGCCACGGCGGTATGGTCGCGGGGCGAGCGCAGTGACTTCCTACTGGTCTCCCGTAGCGGCCGACGCCGTGTATCTGACCGCCGTCGGAAACGCCTCGGAGAGCAGGACGGCCGGAGGACTGCATCAGGAGCACCTCCCGGGTGTAACCGAGTTCCTTGACCTCGGCCGAGAGCCTGGCCAAATACCGGGAGACCTTGGGCCCGACATAGGCGTTCAGCGCGGTGGTGGAGAAGCGCTCGAACTCGCGGTAGAGCGGGACAACCTCGCTGGAGATGGAGAGGAAGGCTTCCGGGAATTCCTCCTGGATGATCTGTTTGATCCGCTGCTCGTGCATCGGGTTCAGATACGAGTGCAGCAGACAGACCGCAATCGCCGCGACACCGGCCTCGCGCAGCTCCCTGCCCGGGTACGGACTTCGTCGTCGTCGAGCGGAATCAGGATATCGCCGTCGGGAACGGTGATGCGTTCCTTGACCTCAGCCGGTGGCGCCCGTTGATAGCGGGGCGCTTTGCCACGGCAGTTCCTGCTGCAGGGAAAAGTTGAACGGCTTCTTGTGCCGGGCGATGTGCAGGATGTCACGGAAGCCCTCCGTGGTGATCATGCCCACCTCAGCACCGGTATGCGTCAGTGCGATGTTCGTCGCAACCGTCGTGCCGTGCACCAGCTCGTCCACCTGGACTAGTTCAATGCCCGCCTTCGCGGTCAGCATGCGCAGCCCGTGCAGGACGGCCCGCGAGGGATCATCCGGGTGGAGGGGACCTTTTCAATGACGACCCTTCCGCTTCGTCATCGGACAGATAGAAATCCGTGAATGTTCCGCCGACGTCTACGCGTTTCATGGTGCTATCTTCACTAACTCTTGTTGATTGAACGGTGCTCGGGGGCCCCATAGATGGTCGGGAGATCGCCCCGCAGGAGAGTAGAAAAACTACGATGCAGAAACCTGTCCTCGGCGTGACGGAAATCGCGCTGCGGGTTGGTCTTCACAAGAGCACTGTCTCCCGCATCCTTACCGGCCTCGCCGCTGCGGGGTATGTGCAACGTGATGAGGAGACCTGCCGGTTCCGGCTGGGGCTGGGGCTGGGGCTGATTGCGCTGTCCGAGCTGGATGTCCGGAGGGTGGCGTACCCGGAGCTTGAGCGTCTCACCGAACTGACTGATGAAACCAGCGCGCTGGTGGCGGTATGGAACGGGAATGAAGCCGTCGTCGTGGAGCAAATACCCAGTCCGCACCAGGTCAAGCACACGGCTGCCATCGGCACACGCTACAACAAGTTCGAAAGCTCCTCCGTCCGGATCTTTTTGTCCTCACTGCCGGAGGCAAGGGCTGCGGCGCTTATGGACCAGGGCATGATCGTGCACGCTGCCGACTCCGGCATAGCCAGCTCGTATGCGGACCACCTGCGTGAAGTGCGCGGCGCCGGGTATGCGGTCAATGATGGCCTGACGACTGCCGAAGAATTCGGCATCTCGGCGCTGGTCCGCGACTACAAGGGGGCCGTCGTTGGCTGCATTACCGCTTCGGCTCCGAGCTCTCGAGTTCCGGAAGCCGTAGCCGTCGAGCTGGCGGCGAGGGTAGTAGCGGCGGCCGCTGCAGTCTCCGCGCGGTTGGGTTACACAGCCCAGCGTTCCTTGGGTACGTGACGGAGTGCTAGAGCGCCCCGCGGATGGTCCGCTCGAAGCTGGTGACGTGCTCAAGGGCCAGGCGAGCGGCGTCGTCGGCACGCCCGTCGGCGATAGCCTCGAGCAGGTCCTTGTGCTCGGTGATATGCCCCGAAACGGATGGCACCTTGTCCAGGACCAGGCACCAGATCCGGGTGGCCAGATTGTCGTACCGTATCAGCACGTCTTCGAGGTGCGGATTGGCTGCGGCCCGGTAAATAAGCCGGTGCACCGTGATGTCGTAGCGCATCAGCTCGCGCTGGTCGCCCGCTGCCGGGTCAATGGCGGCGATGGCCGCAGCCACACGGCGCAGCTCCGAACGCATCTGAGCATTGGCCATCTTTGCCGCCCGCCGGGCGGCGAGGGGTTCCAGGGATTCGCGGATTTCGGAAACATCCGCCAGCTCGGTGATGTCCACAATGGTGGCAAAGGTCCCGCGGCGCGGGTAGGAAACCACAAGATGGTCGCTCTCCAGCCGTTTCAGCGCCTCCCGGACGGGTGTGCGTCCGATGCCGAGTTCGGATGACAGCGCGCCGTCATTGATTGGGTCGCCCGGGCGGATCTCCAGCATGATGAGCCGGTCACGCAGCTGCCGGTAGGCATGTTCGGCGAGTGAAACGTCGGGGTTTCCCGGCTGTACGTCCTCCAGTGTCGCGCTCATCGGGGCTCCCTCCGCCGGCCTTGCCGACGCTCTCGATTAATGTTCCACAGCCCCCATTGACTAGCTGTGAGGTACAACATACTATTGCACTAGTTCTAATATATCAGTTAGAGATTAGTTGTAGATCAACCGCTGCGGCGGTGTTTCAAAGGAGAAATTGATGGTGGATGTACTCACCGAGCCGTTGGCCGGGACTGACCCCGAGGTGGACCGGGCTATCGCCGAGGAACTCAAGCGCCAGCAGTCCACGCTGGAAATGATCGCTTCCGAGAATTTTGCTCCCACGGCTGTGATGGAGGCGCAGGGATCTGTGCTGACCAATAAGTACGCCGAGGGCTACCCGGGCAAGCGGTACTACGGCGGCTGTGAACACGTCGACGTGATTGAGCAGCTGGCCATCGACCGTATCAATGCACTCTTTGGCGCTGAGGCGGCCAATGTGCAGCCGCATTCGGGCGCGCAGGCCAACGCCGCGGCCATGGTTGCCCTGCTGGAGCCCGGCGATACGATCATGGGTCTGGACCTGGCCCATGGTGGGCATCTGACGCACGGGATGCGGATCAATTTCTCCGGAAAGCTGTACAACGTCATCCCATACCACGTCCGGGAATCCGACAATCTGGTGGATATGGCTGAAGTTGAGG
>JBBRKU010000068.1:0-7909 GCA_038231735.1 Actinomycetales bacterium
ACTCTAACTTAACCTTGCCGAAAAGGCGGGAATCTCCACGCCGAAATCGGAACTCACTAAGGTCGATGGACGCAACGTCCTTCTCCTCAGGCGCTTCGACCGAGCCGGCGGCGTCCGGCTCGGTTACGTCAGCGCAATGACCATGCTTGAGGCAGGCGACGGCGACCATCGCAGCTATCCTGAAATCGGCGAGATCATCGAGCAGCACTCATCCGCCGCAAACGCGGATCTGAAGCAGCTGTGGCGGCGTATGCTCTTCTCGGTGCTTATCTCAAATACGGACGACCACCTCCGGAACCACGGATTCATCCGCGACGACCGGACCAACTCGTGGAATCTGTCCCCCGCGTTCGACCTAAACCCGAATCCGGGACCGGGGCCAAAGGAGCTGTCCACAGCGATCGACGGCGACAACTACGTTGCAGACCTTGACGCCGTGATGTCAGCGGCGCCGTACTTCCGCCTGAGCGCAATTGACGCCAAATCGATTGCTGGTGAAGTGCAGCACAGCGTCGACGGCTGGGTGGCAGAAGCCAAACGCCTCGGCATTCCTCTGCAGGAAATCGATATGATGGCAAACGCATTCACGGGCGGCTGATCAGCAGTACATCGCTGGTGGCCTTGACGAACGGCACTTAACGAAGGACACAACCATGACCGGACGCACCATCGTCATTACCGGAGCCAGCGACGGGATCGGGGCCGCGGCGGCTCGTGCCCTGGCCGCGGCGGGCGAGCAGGTCGTCGTCGTCGGCCGCTCCACGCAGAAGACCAGGGCGGTTGCCGAGGAACTGGGAGCGGAGCATTTTGTGGCCGATTTCGCCCGGCTGCAGGACGTTCGCGAGCTTGCCGCGGCGCTGCAGGAGAAGTATCCGCGGATCGATGTGCTGGCCAACAACGCCGGCGGCATTATGGGGCAGCGGGAGGTGACGGCGGACGGTCACGAGAAGACGTTCCAGGTGAACCATCTGGCGCCGTTCCTGCTCACCACCTTGCTGATGGACGTGCTGGCCGCCAGCGGGGCGCGCGTGATCAACACCTCCAGCATGGCCAACCGCTACGGCCGGATCGACCTCGATGACCTGGACGCGGCCAAGAAATATTCCGCGAACCGGGCCTACGGGACCAGCAAGCTGGCCAACATCCTGTTCACCCGGGAGCTGCACCGGCGCCACTCGGCGCAGGGGATTACGACGGCGGCCTTCCACCCGGGCGGAGTGGCCAGCAACTTCGGCGCGGAGTCCACGCCACTGGTCCGCTTCGCCTACAACCGGGTGTTCCGGCGGCTGATGATTACCTCAGAGCAGGGTGCTGACACGCTGGTCTGGCTGGCCGGCACGGAGCCCGGAAGGGATTGGGTCTCCGGCGAGTACTACGCCAAGCGCCTGATGGCGAAGGCGAACCGGCAGGCCTACGACGACGGCCTGGCCCGGGAGTTCTGGGACCGGAGCGCGGAGATGGTGAAGGCGTAGGGCATCCTTGCACGAGCTTCATCCAGGAAGGTCTGCGCGGGCTCCGCATAGAACGATCGCTAAAAGGGCTATCCATTTGCTGGACCCTGGGCGCGTAGCCTGGCGGAATGCCGGGGTGGGAGTGGGCTGTCCAGCCCGGGCAAACCGATTTCTTGGCTTGATTCGTCGAAGATGCGGCGTGTTTGGCACCCTATCGCGACGTCGCGGGTTACCTGTGCGAAGGAAGCTGGGCGTGTCCTGACCCAATTCGTTGGGGAGGCGGCGGCTCCGGTTCCGCCACGGGCCCCGGCCAGAACCGCGCCGTCCGTGCAGGCACTTGAGGAACTCGGCCGGCGCTTCTCCCGCGCCGAGCGGCCGCTGATTGTCGTCGGCGGCAACAGCTACGTTGGCTACCTCGGCTATGCCGCAGCAACGCCAATGCCCGCCGTCTGGATGAAGCGGACCTGCTGGTACTGATCGGCTGCCCCCGCGGAGATGTTCTGAGCGACGGCTACACCCGGGGTTTGAACGCCGAGACCGTGCTGGTGATGCCGGGGGACATCCTGGGGCATTTCGGCCGGCTGGACCAGCACGTCGTCGCCGACGTATCTGCCTTCAGCCTTGCGCTCGCGGATTGCCGCTGGACCACGGCGGCCCACCACGACTGGCTGGTGCGTGCCCGGTCCGACTACGAGGCCTACGCCACGCCCCGCGCGGATGGAGGCAGCGGCGTCGATCTGGGCGAATGCCTGCAGGTCCTGCGCGAGGAACTGGACGACGACGCCGTCATCACCTATGGGGCCGGCAACCACGCGCTGTGGCCGGGACGCTACCTGCAGCACACAGCGGCCGATTCGCTGGCCGCGCCCCGGAACGGCGCGATGGGGATGGGTATCCCGGCGGCGGTTGCGGCCGGTCTGATCTTTCCCGGACGCCAGGTGGTTTCCGTGGCCGGTGATGGCTGCTTCATGATGAACGGCCAGGAAATCGCCACTGCCACCGGCTATCAAAGTACTTTCATTGCCATCGTGGTCGACAATGGGTGTTTTGCCACCATCCGCGAGCATCAGGAACGGGAATACCCCGGCCGTCCTTCCGGAACGCATCTGACCAATCCTGATTTTGCCCTCTGGGCACAGTCCTTCGGCGCCTTCGGCGAGCGGGCGGAACGGACTTCCGAGTTCCGCGCCGCCTTCCAGCGTGCCGTCGCCAGCGGGAAACCGGCCGTCCTGCATGTCATCCAGGACCCCGCCACGCGGTCGCCGCAGAGCTCTGATTTCTAAACCAACGTCCCAGCAGAACGTGTCAAGGAGATAGTCATGAGTACCGCCGTCGTTGAGCCCGATCCGACCAATTTCGCTGGCGCCGATGCCCGGTTCGTTGAGGACTTCGCAACCCTGTCCGCCTTCGGAGCCACTCCCAACGGGGGCGTGAACAGGCTGGCAGGAAGGGCGGCCGACGGCGAACAGCGGACCTGGTTGACCCACCTGCTGGAAAGCCACGGTTTCCGCGTCGAGTTCGACCAGATCGGGAACCAGTTTGGGCTGATGGAACTGGTCCCGGGCGCTCCCAACAATCTGGCCGTTGTGAACTGGTTCAACGAGGAAGGAGCCCGGTTCACGCCTTCCATGATGGGCAGCTCCGTCACCATCGGTGTAGTGGACTCGAACTGGGCGGCGAACAAGTATGAGTTGGTGGTCTACGGGGAACAGGCCCACACCGGTTCAACCGTCATTGCGGACCGGAAAGATGCGCTGCTGGGTGCGTCCATGCTCGTCGTTGCGGCCCGCGAAATCGCGGATAAGTTCCCCGGACTGCTTCACACCTCGGTTGGCCAGTTGGACGTCTACCCCAACTCGCCCGTCGTCGTTCCGTCGAGGGTCAGACTGCTGCTGGATCTCCGCTCCGCAGATGAGGGCGTGCTGGCCGAGGCGGACGCCCTGCTGCACGCACGGATGGCCGGAATTGAGCGCCAGGCCAACGTCCGGGTGGAAAAGAATTCCTCACACTGCTGGCCGGTGACCCCCTCCCAGCCGGCGGGCGGGCTGCTCGCCGAGAAGATGGCAGCAGATCTTGGCCTCCCCTACGACCGGGTGAAAACCCTCGCGGGGCACGACTCGACGAACATGAAGGACATCGTCCCCACGGTGATGCTCTTTGTCCCGTCCGTCGAGGGAATTTCCCACAACGAACATGAATACACCCGTGATGAAGACATCGTTGCCGGGCTGCACATGTTGACGGGCGTCTTGGAGCGCCTGGCGGAAGCCGAATTGGACTGCGAATAACCAGGGGGTCGAAATTACTGCCCTTTGACGGCGATGATTTCCACCGGGCGGATATCGGGGTCCTTGGCCAGCAGCTCCGGCCCATGTTCGGCGAGGGCCGCGGGAATGGCGCCATTGAGGTGGGCCTGCCGTCCTTCCTCCGATTCGAAGGTGTCGAAGATACCGAAGGTCTTGTCGTCCACCCGGAATGCGTACCAGGTCTTGGTGCCCGGTTCGGCTTCCACGATCTCGCGGCCGCCGTTGAGGAAGTCCCAGACCTGCTGTTCTTTGCCGGGTTTGGCTTCGACGAGTGCCAGTATGCCTAAGGTCAGTGCCATGGCCATCTCCTTGGATGTTGTGGGGGCTGCGCTGCCGCCCACATTCTGAGCGTACGGAGGGAAGCCTGCTTCGACAAGGGGCCAACAACCCTCAGCACCCAACCAAACCGTTACCAAACGGAATCCAGACAAACCGGACAAATCATTGACTGGGGCTCAGTAACATGTCATATTTTACTGTTGTAACGCGGCTCACCTGTGACGCCGGTTACGCCTGAAGGATTGCCGGTAAGGGCACATCCTCGACATGTTGTCACCGTCAAAGGAGAGGCCGACAATGAAACTCAGAGTCCCCAAAGCCGTCTATGCGGGTGTGGTCGCGGCAGCCCTGCTGTCCACCACTGGATGTGGCGGAATTCTTGGCAACGCCGGTTCCAGCGCCGGATCCGATACGGGGCCCATCAAGCTGGCCGCGGTGATTCCAACGTCCGGCTCCAGCGCTCCCACGGGGGCTTACATGAAGAACGGCATGCAGCTGGCGGTCGACGAAATCAACGCCAAGGGCGGCATCCTCAACGGCCGCAAGCTGCAGCTCGACGTCGAGGACGGGGCCTGCGATCCTACCCAGGCGGCCGCGGCAGCGAACAAGGCCGTGTCCAACGGCGCGATGGTTTCGGTGGGTGGATACTGCTCCGGTGCCACGTTGCCCACCCTCCCGATCTTTGGCAAAGCCGGCATTCCCATGATCATTCCGGCGGCAAACTCGCAGGACCTGGTCAACCAGAAGCTTTCGAACGTGTTCCTCATCAACGGCACCGGCGTCCAGCAGGCCGCTGCCGCCCTGAAGTACGTCAAGAAGGACGGCATTAAGACCGTCGCCCTGGTGGACGACAACACCAGCTACTCCAAGGACATTACGGCGGAGACCAAGAAGGAAGTCCATGCCGATGGCGGCGCGACGGTGGCGCTGGCCACCTCGGTGACCGCGGGGGAGAGTGACTACTCCTCCGTGGTGCACGACCTGATGGCGGCCAAGCCGGACCTGCTCTATTGGACCGGTTACTACCAGGAGGGCGGCCTGATCATCAACCAGCTCAAGGCGGCGGGGTTCAAGGGCAAGATCATGGTGGCGGACGGCAGCGTGGATCCGTCCCTGGTCAAGATCGCCGGTGCGGCCAATGCCGAGGGTGTGCTGGCCACCATGACGCAGACCCCTGACACCATCAAGGGCGCCGAACAGTGGATCTCCGACTACAAAGCGAAGTTCAACTCGGATCCCGGTCCGTACTCGACGCAGTCCTACGATGCCGTGCGTGTTGCCGCCGAGGCCATCACCCAGGCCAAGAGCACCAAGGGCGCTGACGTGGAGAAGGCGCTGGAGGCGATCGACGGATTCAAGATCTTCTCCGGCCCGCTGAAGTTCACCCCGGAACACACGCTCTCCAACGGCGGGTTCCAGATCCTCCAGGTCACCGGTGGCAAGTTCGCCCTCAAGGACGCGCTGAGCTGATCCGCGACGGCAGGCGCCGGGCCATGCTCCGGCGCCTGCCCTTCCGCCACCCCAAGTTTCAAGGCAGGACGGTATGACACAGCTCATCTGGAACGGCTTATTTGTCGGCTCCTTTTACGCACTGATCGCGCTGGGCTACTCGATGGTCTACGGCATCATCAAGTTGCTCAACTTCGCCCACGGCGATATCTACATGCTGGGGGCCTTCATCGGATTTGCCGTGCTCAGCTCGGTCGGCGGTTTCCCGGCATCCATGTCCCTGGTGGCACTGCTGGTGGTGATGCTGCTGAGCATGCTGCTCACCGGAGCTGCCGGCGTCGCGATCGAGCGGATCGCGTACCGGCCGCTGCGGGGTTCACCCCGGCTGGCGGTCCTGATTACCGCGGTCGGTGCCTCCTTCACCCTGGAGTACGGCGTCAGTGCGGTGGCCGGGCCCAACCCCCGGGTCTTCCCAATCCGGCTGGAGGGCACCAGCTTCGACCTGCTGGGTGCGCATATCGCGGTGCCGCAGCTGATCCTGATGCTCATCGCAGTGGTACTGATGATCGGGCTCAATGCCTACATCCAGCGGACGTCCACGGGCCGTGCCATGCGCGCGATTGCCTTGGATCCCAAGGGCGCGCTGCTGATGGGCATCAACGTCAATTCAGTGATTACCCGGACGTTCTTCATCGGGTCCTCGCTGGCCGGCGCTGCCGGGGTGATGGCCGGGGCGTACTACGGCAAGATCGACTTCCTGATGGGCTTCATCATCGGCCTGAAAGCCTTTACGGCCGCCGTGATCGGCGGGATCGGAAACATCAAGGGTGCCATGCTCGGCGGGCTGGTGCTTGGACTGCTGGAGGCCTTCGGCTCGCAGTGGCTGGGCGGCCAGTGGCGGGACGTGTTCACCTTTGCGGTGCTGATTCTGTTCCTGACCCTCAAGCCCACCGGGCTGCTGGGCGAACGAGTGACGGAGCGTGTCTAGCATGAGCGAAAATGTGGATACCACGCTGGCCCCGCGGCTGATCGGCAAGCCGCAGAGCAAACTGTCGGGCCTCTTCGCGAGCCGGCAACTGGGCTGGGCCGCGCTGGCGATCGCGCTGCTTTTTCCCTTTATCATCGCCTCGAATTACGCCATGAGCATTATGACGACGGCGGTCATCTTCGTGATGCTCGCCTCCGGCCTGAACATCGTGGTCGGGTACTGCGGCCTGCTGGACCTGGGCTACATCGCCTTTATGGCAGTAGGCGCGTACACCGCGGGCATCGTCGCCAAGTCCTTTGAGCTGCCGCTGCTGTTCACCATTCCGGCCGTGATAGTGATGACGGTACTGGCGGGCCTGATCATCGGGGCCCCCACGCTGCGGCTGCGCAGCGATTACCTGGCCATCGTGACCCTTGGCTTTGGTGAGATCATCCGGCTGACGGCGAACAACCTGACCATCACCGGTGGCCCCTCGGGGATCTTCGGCATCCCGGGCTTTGAGCTGTTCGGCCTGGACCTGCAGCAGCCGGTGCTCTTCTACTACTTCTGCGTCCTGGTGGTTTCCGCCTTCGTGCTCGCGTCCGCCCGGCTGGGCAAGTCCAGGCTAGGACGGGCCTGGCGTTTTGTCCGCGAGGATGAGGACGCCGCCGAGGCGATGGGCATCCATACCTACAAGGTCAAGCTGATGGCCTATATCTTCGGGGCCGTGTGGGGCGGGATCGGCGGTGTGCTGTTCGCGGCGCATCTGTCCGCAGTGTCCCCGCAGAGTTTCGTCTTCCTGCAGTCCGCCCTGGTGCTGATGGCCGTGGTGCTGGGCGGAATGGGCAACATGCGCGGTGTGGTGGTGGGCGCGGTGGCGATCTCCTTGCTCCCCGAGTTCCTCCGCGACCTGGGCAACCTGCGCTACGTCGTCTTCGGCGTCGTGCTGGTGGCGGTCATGGTGCTGCGCCCGCAGGGCTTCTGGCCCTCCCGTGCCTACGAACCGGAGCGGACCCTGGAGGACGGGCCGGGTCCCAGGCGCGGCTTGCGCACGCGCGGTTTGCGCAGGCGCGGTTCCGCCACGCCGGATTCCGCCCCGCCGGATTCCACAACCCCGGATTCCAAGTCCACCAGCCGGACGGAGGCAAGAAAATGAGCGCACTGCTCGAGGTCAAGGACCTTCAGATCTCCTTCGGCGGGGTGAAGGCCGTCAACGGCCTTTCCTTTACGGCCAACGCCAATGAGATTATTTCCGTGATCGGACCCAACGGTGCCGGGAAAACCTCAGCGTTCAACTGCATCACCGGGTTCTACAAACCACAATCGGGCCGCATCGATTTCGACGGCACGGCGCTGTTGCCGCTGAAACCGTTCCAGGTGACGCGGACCGGCATTGCCCGGACCTTCCAGAACCTGCGGCTGTTCCGGCAGATGTCGGTGCTCGAAAACGTCATGTC
>JBBRKU010000069.1:0-7867 GCA_038231735.1 Actinomycetales bacterium
GTTTCAAGGGGCAGACCTCCACACTCAACTTCTTTAGTGCACGACGATGGGCTGGAATCCTTCGGCGCGCAGGGCCGTGAGGACCTGTTCGCAGTGTTCGTGGCCCTTGGTTTCCAGGTTCACCGTGATGGAGACATCGCCCATGCTGATCGAACCGCCCACCCGGGTGTGGTCCAGCCCCGTGACGTTGGCATCGTTTTCGGCAATGATCCGGGCAATGGTGGCCAGCGAGCCCGGACGGTCGTCCAGCATCATCCGCACCGTCATGAACCGGCCGGCCGCGGCCAGGCCGCGCTGGATCACCTTGAGCATCAGCATCGGGTCGATGTTGCCGCCGGTCAGGACCACCACCGTGGTGCCGGGGTTCTCGATCTTGCCGTCCATGAGGGCGGCCACACCCACGGCACCGGCAGGCTCAACGACCATCTTGGCCCGTTCCAGCAGGAAGATCAGTGCCCGCGCCAGCGAATCCTCGCTCACCGTGACGACGTCGTCCACCAGTTCGCGGATGATCGAGAAGGGCAGCTGCCCGGGCCGGCCCACGGCTATCCCGTCGGCCATCGTGGACACCCGCTTCAGCGGCACCAGCGCGTCCGCAGCCAGCGACGGCGGATAGGCCGCCGCGTTTTCCGCCTGCACCCCGATGATCCGGATCTCCCGGCCCAGCTCCTTGGCCTTTGCCTTGATGGCCACGGCCACGCCGGCCAGCAGGCCACCGCCGCCCACCCCCATCAGGACCGTGTCCACGTTGGGAATCTGGTCAATGATTTCCAGGCCGATGGTCCCCTGGCCCGCCACTACGTCGACGTTGTCGAAGGGATGCACAAACACGGCACCCGTCTCATCCGCGTAGCGCTGCGCCTCCGCCAGCGCCTCGTCGACGTTGTGCCCGTGCAGGACCACTTCGGCGCCGTGCCCGCGCGTGGCTGCGAGCTTGGGCAGCGCCACGCCCAGCGGCATGTAAATCCGGGCGCTGATACCCAGGCTCTTGGCTGCCACGGCGACGCCCTGCGCGTGGTTACCGGCGGACGCTGCAACCACTCCGCGCGCCCGGTCCGCCGGGCTGAGCTTGGCCATCCGGACGTAAGCGCCGCGCACCTTGAAGGAACCGGCGCGCTGCAGATTTTCACATTTCAGGTAGACGTCCGAGCCCACCTGGCGCCCCAGGGCCCGCGAACTTTCGACGGGTGTTTTGGCAATAATGCCCTCCAGCAAACGCTGCGCCTCCTGAATGTCGGCCAGGGTGACGGGAAGCTCGCTGTGCGCGTTCACTGATTAGTCTCTTTCGTTTGTTGTGTCGGTGGATTCGGGAGTTTCGGGCCTGGGTGCCGAGGCCCTGCGCAGTCCGCTGCGGCCCCGGAACTGGACGGCCCTGATGGACGGGTCCGCTCCCGGGTCCGGTCCGGAGGCCGCGGAACCCAGCGACTCGTCGTGCTCCCATCCGCGCGCGGCAATGTAGCGGACCGATGTGTTGGCGACGGCCAGCAAGGGGACGGCGAACAGCGCACCCGGGATTCCGGCCAGGTAGGAGCCGGCGGCCACGGCCAAAATGACCGCAACGGGGTGCAGCGAGACGGCTTTTCCCATCACCAGCGGCTGCAGAATGTGGCTTTCCGCCTGCTGGACCACCAGCACTATCGCCATCATGATCAGCGCATTCACCCAGCCGTTGGCCACCAGAGCCAGCAGGACGGCGACGGCGCCGGTCACCAACGCGCCGACCACCGGAATGAAGGAACCCAGAAAAACCAGCACGGCCAGCGGCAGGACCAGGGGAACGCCGATGATGGCAGCCCCGGCGCCGATGCCCACCGCGTCGATGAGGGCCACCAGGAGCTGGATCCGCACGTAGCTGACCATCGAGCCCCAGCCCCGCCGGCCTGCGCCGTCCGCCCCGAGCCGCGCCTTCTTGGGCAGCAGACCCACCAGGAAGGCCCAGATCCGCTCCCCCTCGAGCAGGAAGAAAATCAGGATGAACAAGGCCAGCAGCATTCCGGCCGCGAAATGCCCGGCCGTGCTGCCAAAGGTCAGGGCGCCGTTGAGAATGCTGCTGCTGTTCTTTTCCAGGGCACTGGCCACATCACTGACGTAGCTCGAAATCTGGTCCGCCGTCAGGTGCAGTGGACCGCTGGAGAGCCAGTCCTGGACCTGGCCCAGGCCCTGGAGCGACTCTCCATAGAGGTCGGAGAAGCCTGCCACCAGCTGCCGGCCCACCAGCACCAGGGCGCCCCCGACGACGGCGATAAGCCCCAGTTCGGTGATGGCCACGGCCAGCCCCCGCGGAACGCCGCGGCGGATCAACCAGCCGACGATCGGGGACAGCAGCCCCGCCAGCAGGGCGGCCACCATGACCGGGATGACCAGGAAACTGATCCGGCCCAGCAGCCAGACCAGCGCGCCGCCCACCAGCAGGATCAGGCCAACCCGCCAGGCCCATGCCGCGGCGATCCGGACGCCGAAAGGCAGATCCCCGCCGTCCCGCTGTGGGGCCGGGCCGCTGGGTCCCGCCGGTGCCGTCATGGGTTAATAATTCCCCAGCCGGGATAAATAATGAAACCGTGTCCACGGCGGGCCTCAACCAAGGTCGGCCGTGATCCCCCAACGCATCATGAACTGCTCGCCTGGTTCCAGCCAGCGCAGCCCGTCGCCCGAGTTGAAAGCGTTGGCCGGCCCGGTCATCGGCTCGATCGCCACAGCCTTGCTCCGTCCCGGGAACTGGGTGGTCACGAAGATATGCGCATAGGGGCATGTTTCGTCCTGCCAGAGGGAAACGCTGCGTCCGTCCGGTGCGGTGAGCGTCTGGCGCGCCAGCCCGCCGTCGAACGCCAGATCCGTGTAGGTGACGTCCAGGTCAAGGCCGCCCACCAAGCGTCCGCGGCGCAAATCAAAGACGCCGGCCACCGGCGCCGAGCCCGTCGGGATCAGCCGGTCGTCAGCCATCAGCCGTGCAGCCGCATCCACCCGCAGCGTCAGCTCCTCGGTCGGGACATCGCCGATCCGCAGGTACGGGTGTGCGCCCAGCACAAAGGGAGCGCTGTCCCCGCAGCCGTTGACCAGGCTCTGACTGACGGCCAGCCCCAGATCCTCGGTGATTTCGTAGCGGACCTGGTGGCGGACCAGGAACGGGTAGCCGTGCTGTGGGAAAACCGTTGCCTCCAGCAGCACACCGTGCGCGGACTGCCCCCGCATGGCATATCCGGTATTCCGCAGCAGTCCATGGGAGGCGTTGTTGCGGGATACCTCGGTAATGTCCAGCTGCTGGACCTGCCCCTCAAGGACCCAGCGGCCGTCCCGGATGCGGTTGGCCCAAGGCGCCAGCGTGATTCCGGTGGCTCCCGGTGGAATCGCCTCATCGGCGTAGCTTTCCGTCAGCGCCACGCCGCCGCGCGCAAACAGCCGCAGCCCCGCCGCCAGCTCGGTGACCACCGCCACCGCATCGCCGCGTGCCAGGGTGTGCTGGCGGCCGGTGGCGAAAACAGGGGCCCGGGAGGTGCGCTGATCCGTCATGGCACCACCGTACCCTAGCAACGCGGCGAACAAGATGTTATATTTTGTTTGAAAGTATTCGATTTTGATGGTCATGTCGCCTGGAGCGTGGGCGCCGGGACCGGCCATCCGGCGGCAAGGGAAGGAACCGCGATGCTCGCACCCGAGAGGCAATCCCGGATCCTGAAGGAACTGCAGCAGTTTGAGGCCATCCGTGTGACGGACCTGGCGGCCCTGCTGCAGGTCAGTGAGATGACCGTCCGGCGGGACATCGAGGCACTCGATGCCAAGGGCCTGCTGCGCAAAATCCACGGCGGCGCCACCCGGCTGGCCCGCTTCAGCGCCGTCGAGCCCGGCTTTGCCAGCAACGCGGACCGCCAGCTGGACGCCAAGATCGCCATTGCGCAGCAGGCGCTGACCCTAGTGGAGCCCGGCATGACGGTGGCGCTGACCGGCGGCACGACGACGTACCAGCTCGCCATGCTGCTCCACGGCATCGACGGCCTGACGGTGGTGACCAACTCGCTCAAGGCCGCCGAGGCGCTCTACCAGTTGCAGCCGGCCAACGGAACCAAGGTGATTGTCACCGGCGGCGAGCGGACGCCGTCGGAGGCCCTGGTGGGGGCGGTCGCCAGCGCGGCGATAGCCCGGCTGAACACGGACATCTGCTTCATGGGCGTCCACGGGATCGATGCCCGGCGCGGGCTGACCAGTCCCAACCTGGTGGAGGCCGCCACCAACACCGCCTTTGTACAGGCGGCCGCGCGCCTGGTGGTGCTGGCTGACCACACCAAATTCAACGTTCGAAGCCTGGCCGCGATCGCGGAGCTGAGCGAGGTGGACACCCTGATTACCGACGACGGCGCGAGCCCGGAAACGCTGGCGGCCTTCCGCCCGCTGGTCCGGGACCTTCAGGTGGCCAGGGTTTCCACACTCACAACCAGCGGGAGCGAATCATGAGCGCAGCAACCAGTACCGTGCTGGCGGATGGCCGGGAACTTATCTATTTCGACGACGGCAACGCCGCCAAACCACATCCGGAGCGGGACCGCCGTCCGCTGCCGCCGCGCTCGGATGCGGACACGGGCGAGATCCGCTACGACGCGCTGACCGGGGACTGGGTCGCCGTGGCCGCGCACCGCCAGACGCGCACCTACCTGCCCCCGGCGGACGAATGTCCGTTATGCCCCAGCCACGACGGGAACCTTTCCGAAATCCCGGCGCCGGACTACGACGTCGTCGTCTTCGAAAACCGCTTCCCCTCGCTCGGCCCTGCCCTTGGGCCGGCGCCGGAGCATCCGGTCTGGGGAACCGCCGGAACCGGTTTTGGGCGCTGCGAAGTGGTTGCCTTCACCTCCAAGCACACCGGATCCTTCGGCTCGCTGTCCCCGCAGCGGGCCCGCACTGTAATCGATGCCTGGGCACAGCGTACTGAGGCGCTCAGCGCCCTGCCCGGCATCCGGCAGGTCTTCCCCTTCGAGAACCGCGGCCAGGAAATCGGCGTCACGCTGCACCATCCGCACGGGCAGATCTACGCCTACCCCTACATCACGCCGCGGGCGGCCGTGATGGCGGAGGCGGCCCGGAAGTACTACGACGCCGCCGGTGGCCGGGGCACGCTGACCGGCTCAATCCTGCGTTCGGAGCGGCAGTCCGGGGACCGGATGATCCTGGAAGGGGAACACTTCAGCGCCTACGTTCCGTTCGCGGCGCACTGGCCGCTGGAGGTGCACCTGGCCCCGCACCGCCAGGTCGCGGACCTGGCCGGGCTGTCCGGGGAGGAGCGCGATGAGCTCGCCGTGCTGTACCTGGATCTGCTGGCGCGGCTGGATAACCTCTACGAAACCCCCACCCCGTACATCGCGGCCTGGCACCAGGCGCCGGTGGATACCGTGCTGCGGCCGGCAGGTTACCTGCACCTGCAGCTGACCTCGCCGCGGCGTGCCGCTGACAAGCTGAAGTTCCTGGCCGGTTCCGAGGCGGCCATGGGCGCTTTTATTAATGACACCACCCCGGAGCAGACGGCAGAGGCCCTGCGCGCCGCCGGCGGCACGAGCCTGGCCGGCGTCGGCGACCGGACCCGGAAGGAACACTAGGATGAGCACTCCCCTTGGCCCGGACGGACTGGCCCGACTCTTCAGCACGCATTTCGGGCAGGCGCCGGACGGCGTCTGGGCCGCTCCCGGGCGAGTCAACCTGATCGGCGAACACACGGACTATAACGAGGGCTTTGTGCTGCCCTTCGCCATTGACCGCACCGCCCGGGTGGCTGTGCGAACCCGGACGGACCGCACCGTCCGGCTCATTTCCACCTTCGGCGGGCTGGGACAGGTCACGGCGGACCTGGACCGGCTGTCCGCGGACACCATGGAGGGCTGGACGGCCTACCCGCTGGGCGTCGTATGGGCGCTCCAGAAGCGTGGCGTGGATGTGCCAGGCTTTGACCTGTACCTGGATTCCACCGTCCCCACCGGTGCGGGTCTGTCCTCCTCCGCTGCGATCGAGTGTGCCGTTTCGCTGGCCCTGGATGAGCTCACCGGCGCCGGGTTGAGCCGCAGTGAACTGGTGCTCGTGGGACAGCGGGCCGAGAACGAGGTGGTCGGAGCTCCGACGGGAATCCTTGACCAGTCCGCATCCCTGCTCGCCACCGAGGGCCATGCCGTGTTCCTGGACTGCCGCAGCCAGCGGTCGGAGCTGGTGCCGCTGGACCTGGCCACCGACGGCTTGGTGGTCCTGGTGGTGGATACGAAGGTCAGCCACGCACATGCGACCGGCGGGTACGCCGCGCGGCGGGCCTCCTGCGAACTGGGCGCGGAGGTGGCCGGCGTTGCCGCCCTGCGGGACCTGTCCATGGCGGACCTTGAGGAAGTCTCCGGGCTGCTGGACGATGAGACCTTCCGGCGCGTCCGCCACATAGTCACCGAGAACGACCGCGTGCTGGAAACCGTGCGGCTTCTTGCCTCGGAGGGCCCGACGGCGATTGGCAGCCTTCTGAACGCCAGCCACGCTTCGATGCGGGACGACTTTGAGATCTCCTGTCCCGAGCTGGACCTGGCGGTGGACACGGCGATCGCCAACGGAGCCCTCGGCGCCCGGATGACAGGCGGCGGCTTCGGCGGATCGGCCATTGCACTGCTCCCCGCCGCCGCCGAGCAGGCGGTGCGGGAGGCCGTGCCGGCGGCCTTCAAGGACGCCGGATACGCGGCACCGGACCTTTTCACTGTCTCCCCCTCCGCGGGTGCCAGCCGCACCATCTGAGCCCTGCTACTCCCGGTGGTCGACGGGCGCACCGCGAGCGCTGGTCGACCAAGCGAGCCCGCGAGCGCGCGGAGACCCAGCCCGCGGGCAGCCGCCGTCGGGCACGGGACGGGCACAGTTGAGCAAAACCGGCGCCGGGACCACAATGGGTCCATGGTTGAAGCCGTCATTGTCTCCACTGCCCGCAGCGCGATAGGCCGGGCCTTCAAGGGGTCCTTGAAGGATGAGCGGCCGGATGATCTGGCCGCCGCCATGGTGGAGGCTGCGGTGGCCAAGGCCCCGGGGTTGGATCCCCACACCCTGGACGATCTGTATCTGGGCTGTGCCGAGCCCAGCGGTGAAGCCGGGTCCAATATGGCCCGCGTTGTCGCAGTGCTGGCCGGCCTGGACTCAGTCCCCGCCGCCACCGTCAACCGCTTCTGCGCCTCGAGCATCCAGACCCTGCGGATGGCCTTCCATGCCATCCGCGCCGGTGAAGGACACGCGTTCGTGTCCGCCGGCGTCGAATCCGTCTCCAGGTACGCCAACTGGAAGGGCGCCGGGGAAACCGACACCGGCTCCCATAACCCCCGGTTTGCGGAGGCAGCGGGCAGGACCTTGGCTACCGCCCATGACAATGCGGCCTGGACCGACCCAAGGTTGGAGGGGCTGGTGCCGGACATTTATCTGGCCATGGGGCAGACGGCCGAGAATGTGGCCACGTCGCTGGGCATCAGCCGTGCAGAGCAGGATGAGTGGGGTGTGCTGAGCCAGAATCGGGCCGAGGCGGCGATTGCGAGCGGCTTCTTTGCCCGGGAGATCACCCCGTACACCCGGCGCGACGGCACGGTGGTGGACCGGGACGATTCCCCCCGCGCGGGCGTGACGATCGAGGCCGTGAGTGCCCTGCAGCCGGTGTTCCGGCCCAACGGCACCGTCACGGCCGGCAATGCCTGTCCGCTCAACGACGGTGCGGCCTCCGCCGTCGTCATGAGCGATGTGCGCGCCCGCCAGCTCGGGCTGGCGCCGCTGGCCCGCATCGTCTCCACCGCGGCCAGCGCGCTGTCGCCGGAGATCATGGGGCTGGGGCCTGTCGAGGCCAGCCACCGCGCCCTGAAACTGGCGGGGCTGGGCATCCATGACA
>JBBRKU010000070.1:0-7833 GCA_038231735.1 Actinomycetales bacterium
CCGCTGAAGGTCAGGCAGAGGACCTCATCGCCGGTGAGCGTGGCCGTGTTCACGTGCACGGCATCGTCGTAGAGGATCTTCTCGTAGATCTCGTCGGAGAAGACAATCAGCCCGTGCTTGGCCGCCAGGTCGACCATGCCCTGCACAATGTGCCGGGGATAAACGGCACCGGTGGGATTGTTCGGGTTGATGATGACGATGCCCTTGGTATTGGGCGTGATTTTGGCTTCCAGGTCCTCAAGGTTCGGCTGCCAGCCGTTGTCCTCGTCGCAGAGGTAGTGCACCGGCCGTCCGCCGGCCAGACTCACCGAAGCCGTCCAGAGCGGGTAGTCCGGCGTCGGTACCAGGATCTCGTCGCCGTTGTTCAGCAGCGCCATCAGGGACAGCGTGATCAGCTCACTGACGCCATTGCCCAGGTAGACGTCGTCGACGTGGATGTTCTGAATGCCGCGCGTCTGGTAATACTGCACGACGGCGGTGCGCGCGGAGAAAATGCCGCGGGAGTCGCTGTAGCCCTGGGCATTGGGCAGATGCCGGATCATGTCCACCAGGATGGCGTCCGGCGCTTCGAAGCCGAACGGTGCCGGGTTGCCGATGTTCAGCTTGAGGATGCGGTGCCCCTCTGCCTCCATCTGCTGGGCGTGTTGGAGCAGCGGTCCACGGATGTCGTAAAGAACGTTGTGAAGCTTGGTGGACTGCTTGAATTCGACCATCTACCAATATTTGCACAAGGCTGGAGCCAATCGGCGGTGGTGTGGCGCACGACGCACGGGCCAATGCCCACAAAGTGGACCTGACCCGGTTCAGAGGACACTTGGCGCCCATGTCGTCGAAAACATGGGCGCCAAGTGCCACCTCAACTGTGGCTGTGTGCTGTGGCTGTGTGCTGTGACGGTGTGCTGGGCGCAGGGGCGCAGGGTGTTACTTGGTGATGCCCTTGTCCTTGAGCCACTTGGCCGCGGCGTCCTTGGGATTCATCTTCTGGTTGCCGCTGACCATCCGGTTCAGGTTGATCAGGTCATCGGTGGTCAGCTGCTTGGAAACGTTGTTCAGCGCCGTTTTGGCCGCGTCGCTGACCTTGTCGGACTTGATCACGGGCAGCACCTGCTGGGCCAGCCAGTTGTTTTTCGGGTCATCCAGGACCACCAGGTCGTTGTCCTGGATGGACGGCGTGGTGGTGAAAATGTCCGCCACCTGTGCGTCGTCGTTCAGCAGGGCCTTAAGCGTCAGGGGTCCGCCGCCGTCCCCGATCGGGGTGAACTTGGCCGGTACGCAGTTGTACTTGGCCTTCAACCCGGGCAGACCGTACGGACGCTCGGCGAATTCCGGCGGCGCGGCGAGGGTGATCTTGTCACAGACCTTGGCCAGATCCTCGATGCTCTTGAGGGTGTACTTCTGCGCCGTCGCTTTGGTAACGACCATGGCGTCCTTGTCCTGCGCGGGGGCCGCATCCAGCACCCCCAGTCCGCTGGGGAGCTTGGACGGGAGCGCCTTCAGGATGGCATCCGGATCCGTGACGGTGTTCGTCTTGTCCACGTAGCCGAGCAGGTTGCCGCTGTAGTCCGGCACGATGTCCACCGAACCGTCGGCGACGGCCTTGAGGTAGACCTCACGTGAGCCGATGTTCAGTTTGGTGGTCGCGGTAACACCGGCCGCGTTGAGGGCTCCGGCGTAGATCTCGGCGATGGTGTTGCTCTCGGCAAAGTTGGCCGAGCCGACGACGACGGACCCGCCCGCCGCTGCGGAACCCGCGGAACCGGAGCCCGTCGGGTTACTCAGGGGACTGCCGCCGCTGCTGCAGGCGCTCAAGGCCAACGCCACGGCAACCCCACCGGCCATGCCAAATACGGTCCGGCGTCCAACGAGTGGGCGCTTCTTCTGCGTCATGAGTTTCCTCCTTGTACGCCGGCTGTGAGCGTTTCACGGCCAGTCTGCGAATTTCCCGGCAATTGCCGAGGCTCTCTTAGTCCAGGTGATATGGCCAGTCTTTGCAGACCCGCCAGCACCGAATCAATGACGATCGCCAGAACCGCGATCACCACCGCACCACCAAACACCCGGCCGTAATCGCTTACGGCCAGACCATCGATCAGGAACCGCCCCAGACCGCCCAGATCAATGTAAGCCACCACCGCAACGGTGGCCACTACTTGAAGCACTCCGGCGCGGAACCCGCCCAGAATAACGGCAAGCCCATTGGGAACTTCTACCCGGAACAATATCTGCATCTCCGTCATTCCCATACTTCGGGCGGCATCAACGGCATCCGGGCTGACCGAGGAAATACCTGCATACGTGCCGCCGAGGATGGGCGGCACGGCCAGCAGCACCAGCGCCCAGATCGGCGGCATCAGACCCAGTCCGGCCAGCAGGACAAACAGCGTCAGCAACCCCAGGGTCGGCAGCGCCCGCAGGATGCCGGCCAGTGCGATCACCACCACGCGACCGCGGCCGGTGTGGCCCACGTAGAGTCCGATGGGCACCGCGATGGCGATGGCGATCAGCAGCGTCAGGGCGCTGTAGCCCAGGTGTTCCACCGTTCGCACCGGGATACCGGTCGGACCCTGCCAATGGTCCGGGTTCATCAGCCATTCGTAGCCCTGCACCAGCGGGTTGTCAGAGGAGTAACCGTCCAAAGTGCTGAACGGCCTCATGCTGTCACCGCCCTGGCGGCGGTCCTGGCACTGCCTGCGGGGACAGCCCGCAGCCACGGCGTCAGCAGCCGCTGCAGCAGCACCAGCAGGATGTCCATGATCAGCGCCAGCAGCAGCGTTCCCGCGATCCCGACGACGATTTCCGTAATGAAATCGCGCTGGAGGCCGTCGGTGAACAGCGTGCCGAAGCTGTCAATGCCTATCAGCGCCCCCACGCTGACCAGCGAGATGTTGCTGACCGAGATCACCCGCAGGCCGGCAAAAAGCACCGGAAGGGACAGCGGAAGGTCCACGGTCAGGAAGCGGAAAAACGGTTTGTACCCGATGGCCACCGCAGCCTGGCGGATGCCGTCATCAATCGAGTTCAGCGCATCCACGGTGGATCGGACCAGCAGTGCCACGGCATAGATGGTCAGGGCCACGATGATGTTGGAGATGTCCAGGATTCTGGTGCCCAGGATGGCGGGCAGGATGACGAAAAGGGCCAGCGAGGGAATGGTGTAGAGGATGGAGCCGGCAGAGAGGATGAAGCCCTTGACGGTTTTATGCAGGCGGGCCAGCTGCGCCAGCGGAACGGCGATGATGACGCTCAGGACCAGCGGCACCACCGACTGGTACAGGTGCAGCCCGGCCAGCGAGAGCACGTGGCCGAAATTGGCCAACAGCCACTCCATCAGGCACCGCCCTCGCGCGCCAGCCGGGACCGTTCAATGGCCTGCAGGATCTCAGGTGACTTGACCACGCCGGTGACTTCGCCGTCGTCGTTCACTGTCACGCCCAGCCCCGCAGGCGAGGACAGCGCCGCATCCAGCGCCCGGCGCAGCGAGTCTCCCTGCCTGTACAGCGAGCCGCCGGGCACCAGCTCCGCGCCCCTGGAGGGCGACAGCCAGCCCAGCGGCCGGTTCGAGTCATCCACAGCTAGTGTCCAGTCCCGGACCCGAGCGCCGTCCGAACGCTCCTGCGGCGCGGCCGTGGCGACCGGATGGACCCGCACGGAATCGGCTCCGGTGAAGGACAGGTGCCGGAAGCCCCGGTCGCGGCCCACAAAATTGGCCACGAAGTCATCCACCGGGGCGCGCAGGATCTCCTCCGGGGCCGCGTACTGGGCCAGCCGGCCACCGGTGGCGAACACGGCAACCTTGTCCCCAAGCACCGTCGCCTCGTCGATGTCGTGGGTGACGAAGACAATCGTCTTGGCCAGGTCCCGCTGCAGCCGCAGCAGCTCGGCCTGGAGCTCGGCCCGGACCACCGGATCCACCGCGCTGAACGGCTCATCCATCAGCAGCACCGGCGGGTCCGCGGCCAGGGCGCGGGCCACCCCCACGCGCTGCTGCTGGCCGCCGGAGAGCTGGTTCGGGTACCTGTTACCCAGGCCCGAGGCGAGGCCGACGACGTCCAGCAGCTCCGCCGCACGGCGGCGGGCCTGCGCGCGGGGCACCTTGTTCAGCCGCAGCACGGTGGCTACGTTGTCGATGACGGTGCGGTGCGGGAGCAACCCGGCGGACTGCATCACGTAGCCCATCGACCGGCGCAGGGCCGGGGCCGGGACGCGCGAGACGTCGCGGCCGTCGACCGTGATGGTGCCGCCGGTCGGTTCAACCATCCGGTTGATCATCCGCAGCGAGGTGGTTTTGCCGCAGCCTGACGGCCCGACGAAAACGGTGATGTGCCCCTTGTCGATGCTGATGCTGAGGTTTTCCACCGCAGGCTGGTTCTGCTGGAAGATCTTGGTGACGTGGCTGAACTCGATCATCGTTTCGCGGCCGCTGGCCGCTGCGACGGCTTGGGATTGTTGTCCGTGAACGATTTCGGGGACCGGCGTTGGAACATCTGACACTGCCATCGTGGTGGTTTCCTCACTGTTGGCGGCAATCGAGCTGAAGAGTCTGTCCCCACGCCACCTGATCATAAGCAGGGTGATTTAACGGTGTAAAGCGCAGATGTATTACAAGTCCGGAACTTATCCGACCTCGGCTGGCGGGCCATGACAGGGATCCCGCTAAATGACGACGAAATAACCCTGTCATTGAGCGGGATCGTTGTCGGCAACCGGATGTCACATACCCGTAGCGTGCTACATCCCCCAGGCCGTCAGGGTCCGGGGACGCGGGGACGTGGATCTGTTTTGGAACGTGTTTTCAGGCAATGTGGAACCTCACGGGAGGCCCTGTTGCGGTTTCGGCGTGTCTCCAGGCGTGTGTGGCGGATCAGCGCGGAACCGGAACCGGGTCGGGGATTGGCGTTGTGGCTGAGATCACAAGAAAGACAGTCATCCCTGCCAACCTCCTTCACACGGTTCCATGGCCCGGTGCCCGGGCGGCTTTCATCAGCCTGGCGGCAGGGACAGGCCCTGGCTAGGTTTTGAGGCGATTATTGGCTGGCGGTGCCTACAGGCCCGCGCACTGACCGATCTTGTGTCCCGAGACCGTGTTCTTCATACCCATCGAATCACCGATTTGGGGTGCTGGCGAATTCCCCTTACAGACCAGGTTGCCCCGGATTGTATTCGTGACAATTTCAGTGGAGTCCGCGTCGCCGGTCATGTTGTGGACCAGGACCGTGTTGCCGCGCTGGACGTTGCGGATGAATCCGATCCAGCAGCCCTGCCACCCGGAGATGACGACGTTGCCTTCAATCGTATTGTCTTTGATCGGGAAATTCAGCGCACCGGGCCGCTCCTCGCATGTGCTGGCCCCGGGGCCGGTCACGGCCTGTCCACCGCCCTTGGAGACAATGTTCCCATCCACGGTAATGCCGTCGATTTTCAGCGTCAGCGGACGGTCCGCAGTGATATTACCATCGACGCGGTCATGCGAGACCCCAGTGCAGAACACCGGGCCTCCGGGGAACGGGGGCACCGTCAGAGCAGCGGAACAGCCCAGACCCAACATTGCACCCGGACCCACCCAGATATTGCCGTCCACCCGTACGGTGGACGCCGTGATGGCGTTCAGTTGCGCATCCCGCTGGACTTTGACGTTTCCGCGGACCGTCACAACCGCGCCGTCGGGAATTGAACAATGCCCGCGGATGGTGAGGCTGGAATAGGTTCCGGAGGCAATCGTGCCGCCGGAACAGCTGTTGTCTTCCGACGAGTCGGCATTGGCCACACCGGCACTGAAAATCCGCGCAACGACGGCGGTGCCAACACCTAATAAGGTACGAAGGGATTTCATTGCTCTCCCTGGCTTTCTCACAACTACGGGTCCCGCTCTGCATCCCACTGTGGGCTGCAGAGCAGTATGGAGGCCAGGCGATCCGACCGGAAGTCAGGCAGGACCGGCTGGGCTAGTGGAAATGGCAAGACGATATGGGCGCGAAGGATCGAATCCCCTGATAAGGAGGTGGCCGCGGCTGGCTCATTCCAAACGCCGTCAGCGCCTCATTGCACTCTTCGTCGACGTCATCGTCGCCACTACCCCAACCGCTGTGGGAAAGGCTCCGGCTACTCGTAGAACTCGATGCGGGGCTCGCCTTGGACGCCGCCGCGCCGCATCGCATCCGCAAGCTCGGGATTGGCGAAGAACGCGCGGGCCGCGTCGACGGAATCAAAGTAGTGGAGGACCAGAAGATTGTTCGGGTCATCCGCCATCCGGTGGACGGACTCTCGGGTGACGCCGCCGGAGGCTTGCAGATCAGCAACCGAATCGTAGACCTGACGCCAGGCGTCGTAGTCGGCAACCTTGTGCTGAATCAAGGAAAGTGCCATGACCATACTCCTTCATAGTGTTGGTGAGTCCCGCGGATCCGCGGCACACACCGTGGTTTCGAAAATGACCGGCGGTTTATTTTGGCCCGGTCGCGTTAAAGACAGCCGCGGCAAAGTGGGCCGCGACGTCGTCGCAGATTCCTACCGGGTTCCCGCGGCGCCGCCATTGAACCCTAAGAGGTTCCGGCGTCGTCGTCGCCGGTGTCCGTCCACTGGACGTCGAGGTTGCGGAAGGTCGGCGGCCCGTCGCACAGCGCCGCCATCTTCGCCGCGAAGTCAGAGGTCTCAGGACGCTTTGAATTCTCCATCGCCGATTCGTAGGAATCGAACTCGACGACCATCAGATAAGTTCCGGGGGCGTCACGGTCGGCCGTGGCCGTGACCCTCCCGAAGGTAGCGGGAATGTCTCCCCCGGTTCGTGCGGGGCGGCCCATCGCCTCGATCTCCTCGATTCGCGAGGTTTGGAATTCAATGATCTGCACAAATCCAGCCATGGCGATTCTCCAATCGTGGGACCCCCATGCCGCTCAGGCTAGACCTCCCGAACCGAGCGCGCAACCAGTTTTCGCGAGCACATAGACATGAGGCACTAGGCCAATCGGCGCGGCAGATATTCGCGCCCAAGGTGACCCACTTCGTCCAATGGAATCCAGGCTGAATGCGGCGCGCCCCTCCTCCGGGACAGCTCGCGTCCCGCGGGCCTAAACTGTACCGTGACCAACTTGGAGGCACGCCCGCAGCCCACCATTTGCCCGCCATCCGCCGGCTCCGGCCCGTGTGTCCAGTTGTGGCCCGCGCGCGATGTGCCCCTGGGCGGTGTGCGCGCCATGACCGTCTCCCGTACCCTGCCGCAGCGGTCCCTGCCGACCATCGGCGCGTGGTGTTTTCTGGACAGCTACGGCCCGGGACCGGCCACGATGGCGGTCCTGCCGCACCCGCACACCGGCCTTCAGACCGTCAGCTGGCTGCTCTCCGGCACCATCCGCCACCGCGACAGCCTGGGTTCGGACGTGCTGGTCCACGCGGGCGAGCTGAATCTGATGACGGCCGGGAACGGTGTGGCGCATTCGGAATTTGCGCTGGTCCCCGGCGCGTTCGACGACGGCGACGGCACCATCCTCGGTCTGCAGCTGTGGGTGGCGTTGCCCGAGGCGGCCCGGCACCAGCCGGCGCGCTTCGAGCAGCACACCGAACTGCCCCGGCTTTCCGGGGAGAATTTCACCGCGACGGTGATTGTGGGTTCGCTGGGCGGCGCCACCTCCCCGGCCAAGGTGCACACCCCGCTGGTGGGTGCGGAGGTTTCCGTTCGGGCAGCGGGCGCCGTTACACTGCCGCTGGAGCCCGGATTTGAACACGCACTGCTGGTGCTGGAGGGCAGCCTGGAGGTTGACGGCACAACGCTGGAATCCGGACCGCTGGCATACCTTGGCGCCAGCCGGTCACACCTGGAGCTGCCGGCGGCGGCGGGGA